>CAZANL010000516.1:0-2824 GCA_964486115.1 uncultured Planctomycetota bacterium | reverse complement strand
TGGCCGAATTACCGACTCAGCGTCGGCGGGGACCTGACCGCGATGCCGGGCCGGCCGCTCGATATCGATGCCCAGCTGCACGTGCCTGTCAGCGGGACCGTGGTCTGCCAGGTGCGCGCCGGCACCGATCGCTGGAGCGACCATCCGATGAAGGCCCTCGGCGGGGGCAAGTTCCGCTACACCGTTCCCACGGTCTGGCGGCCGATGGAGTACCGCGTCGCCTTCGGCATGATGACCAGCCGCACCTGCCGCATCGCGCTGGCGGTCGTACCCAGGATTCGCGAGCAGCGGCGGCGCCTGGTCTATCCGGAGTACCTGGGCCGCGCGCCGCTGTCCGAGGAGCAGTGGGGCGCGGGGCTGCCGCTGGAGGCCCCGCGCGGCACCGTCGTGGAGATCGAGGCCCGCTCTCCCCAGCCGTGCCGCGCGGCGCGGCTGGTGTTTCTCCCGCTGACCGGCGAGCGAGGGGGGAAGCTGGGCAGACCGACGGTGAACGTGAGCTGCAAGACCGAGGACGGCGGGCGCACCATACGCGGTCGGCTCTACCTCTCCCGCAGCGGCGTGTATCGTTTCGAGCTGGAGGGCCCCGACGGCCAGACCGACCCCGATCCGCCCCAGTTCCACGTGGCGGTTCGCAAGGACCGAGCCCCGATCGTGCGGGCTGTCGGTCCCGAGCGAGGGGGGCGCGCACCCCTGGGCAGTCGGCTGCAGCTGGCCTGTGAGGCCACCGACGACGGAGGGCTGGACTGGCTCGGGCTGCAGTATCGAGTTACTCGCGGCAAGGCCTGGCGCGGGGTGCCGAGCCACGACCGAATCGACACCGCCTGGCGATCGTACCGCCGCGTTCCGGTGTCGGGCAAGACGCTGCGCGCCCGGTTCTCGGTGGCGCTGGATGCGCTGCTGCTCGCGCCGGGCGACCGCCTGCTCGTGCGTTTCTCCGTGACCGACAACGACAGTCACTTCGGTCCCGGGCACGGGCTCTCCAAGGTGCGTGCGTACGAGATCGTCGCGCCGCGGCGCAAACGCAAGCGGAGCGACGCGGGCCGGAAGATCGAGCGTGGGCTCGACGGTCTGATCTCGCGGATGGTCAAGCTGCGCAATATGATCGATTCCACGCGGGACGAGATCTCGACACGCCGGGAGCTCTCGCCAAAGACGCGCGAGCAGCTGCGGCGGGCGATCGCCGAGCAAAACGAGTTGATCCACCGCATGGCGGCTCAGGCCGATGCCCTCGAGCGGGAAGCCACGGCGACGGAGCGGCGCCAGGGGGGCGCGACTCCCCGCACTCGGGAGATGCGCCGCACGGCCAAGCTGATGCGCGAGATCGCGCGCAAGGAGATGTCCAGAGCCGCGGACGCCATGCAGCGTGGCATGGACTCTCGCTATCCACGCAATCTCCACGCAATGACCGACGCCGGCGCGCAGCAGAAGCGGGCCATCGAGCGGCTGCGCCAGCGGCGGCGGGCGATGCGCGATGCGCCGACGCGTGCCAAGGCCCGCGGCAAGTCCCCCTCGAAGCGGCCCGAAGCGGCCGTTTCCAGGGAGTATCTGAAGCAGCGCAAGGCGCGCGAGGCCACCCTGGCCAGGCTGGACGAGTCGCAGCGCAAGGCTCGTGAGCTGGCCCGCGAGCAGGCCAGGCTCCGGGAGCGAACACGAAAGCTGCAGGAGCAGGTGGATCGCGACGGCGCCAAGAAGAAGCCGACGCTCTCGGCGGATCACGAGGACGACCTCGATCGGCTGCGCTCACGGCGGCGCAAGATCTCCGAGAAGATCGCACAGCTTTTGTCCAAGCAGAAGAAGCTCGACGAGCAGGCGAAGGCGCTGGCCCGGAAGCGCACGCCGCGCAACTCGCCGGAATGGCGCCGCTGGGAAGAGCAGACGCAGCGGCTGGCCACGAAGTACGACCAGCTGCAGGAGTCGGTGCAGGCCTATCGCAAGGAGAAGAAGCGGCTTGGCCTGAAGGACGAGCAGACCGATCGCAAGCTGCGCAATCTGGCCTCGGACATCCAGAGCGACCGGCGGCGCGTCGAGCAGGCTCAGAGCAAGCAGGACCAGAAGGGGGCGGCAAAGGCCCAGAAGGACCTGCAGGCCGACCTGAAGCGAATGGAGAGGCTGATTGGCGAGGACAGCAAGCGGGCCGAGCAGACCTATCGTGAGCGGCATCAGCGGGCGGCGCTGACCGATGCACAGCGCAAGGAGCTCGAGGAGATCAAGAAGCGGCAGGTCGCACTGAACGAGAAGTCGCGCAAGCTGCAGGAAGATCTGGACCGCCAGGCGCGAGAGAAGGGCGCAGATGCGGGCAGTCCTCCCGAGTCATCCACCTCGGCGGAGAAGCTGAAGGGCTCCCAGCAGACGGCGAAGACCGCGCTCGACGAGGGCAAGCTGCAGGATGCCGAGCAGAGTCAGAAGCAGTCCGGCAAGGACCTGAAGGATCTCGACAAGTCGATCGAGAAGGACAAGCAGGCGATCAAGAAGAAGATGAAGGAGGAGGAGGTCGAGCAGGAGGAGGAGGATCTCGAGGACATCTCGGCCGATCTGGACGAGCTCGAGGAAAAGAAGCACAAGAGTGACGACGGCAAGAAGGGTGACGACGGCAAGAAGGGCGACGACAGCAAGAAGGGCGACGACAGCAAGAAGGGCGACGACGGCAAGAAGGGCGACGACAGCAAGAAGGGCGACGACGGCAAGAAGGGCGACGACGGCAAGAGCGGCGACGGCAAAGGCTCCAAGAGCGGCGACGGCAAGGGATCCAAGAGGGGCGACGGCAAGGGCTCCAAGAGTGGCGATGACGGCAAGGGCTCCAAGAGAGGCGACGGCAAGGGCTCCA
>CAZANL010000515.1:0-4082 GCA_964486115.1 uncultured Planctomycetota bacterium | reverse complement strand
AATTCATCGAAGCTACCTCTGAAGATGGGAAGGTGGCCCGCTGGACCTATCAACCATATCCGTGGGCAGCCCGCAATCTCCTGCTGCGCCCAGGCAAGCTGCTGTACAAGACCGGCGAGACGCTGAAGCTCGGTCTGCATGGCACCTCGGCGATACGAACCGTGTTCGTCGACCTGGTGAAGGATCAGCAGACCTACTACACCGGACAGGCGACACTCGAGAAGGGCCACGGTACGGTCGAACTGCCTCTGGGACCGGAACTGAATGGGCTGATCACGGTCTCAGCCTATGAGTTGACCAAGGGGGGGGTGACCAACGGCACCAGCCAGCAGATCTTCGTCGCCCGCTCACAGCAGCTGCAGATATCATCCCGCCTCGTATCGGTCAAGCGCCCCGAGGGGCAGCGGAAGGGCGTGTTTGCCCCGGGAACCCAGGTCCGCTACGAATTCGGCCTGACTGACGATCAGGGCAAACCCGTGGTGGGCGCCCTGTCAGCTGCCATCGTCGATCGGGCGGTCCTGGCCCTGGCCGAGTCCAGTCCGGGCATGGCTGCTCCGTTGGCCCAATTCGAGAGGGAGCTGCTCAAGCCGAAGGCCCAGCTGACGATCTACCGCAACATCGTTCCCCGCGCCATTCTCACATCGACAACCGCCGGCCCCGAGGAACGCGAAACCGCCGCCGACTTCCTGCTCTCCCGAACAGACATCGTGCGACAGACTCCGCAGTTGACGCAAACTGACTGGTCGGCCAAGTTGAGCCAGGCAAAACGCCTACGTGAGCAGGCGCGGGGTTATTTGACGCCGATGTTGTTCGTTCTACCGCTGGTCCTTTTCTTCTGGGCCTTCGCCGTGTTTCCCTCATTTCGCAGCGGGGTGATGCTCGCCAGCTTCCTGCTCGTGATCTGTACTGGATTTGTCATCACCTTTTTCGGTGATGATTTCCGCCTGGTCTTCTTCACTGCGAGTAGCAGCCTGAGGGGGGATGCGGCTACGGACATCTCTTACGGTCCAGCCTATACCGAGGGTAACATGAAGTTGCACACCACCAAACTCCTCCGGGGTGAAGATGGTGGTTACGGAGGGGGGGAAGATCCTTTTAGCCATGGCCAGAGCGGCCACAAGTCGTCGCATGATCTCGGAAATCGAACTCGAAAACCCGCCACCAAGAGACTGAAGACCGCGCGGGTCCGCCGTCGATTCGTCGAGACGCTGCTCTGGATGCCAGAGCTGATCACCGACGCCAACGGTCGGGCCACCAAGACCTTCGAGCTGGCGGACAATTTGACCGGGTGGCGCACCCTGGTCGAGGCGGTCGATGGCAGCGGACGAACCGGGCTTCGAGAAACCGGCTTCGTCACATTTCAGCCGTTCATGGTCCGTCCCGACCTGCCGGTCAGTCTGACGGTCAACGACCAGTATGACGTTCCCGTCGCGCTGCACAACTACGCCAAGACCCCACAGGAGATACAACTCGAGCTGTCCGGCGGTCGCTGGTTCAGCACGACAGGGTCGCGCAAGCGGACCGTAAAGCTTGCCCCCGGCGCGGTCACGGTGGCTCACTTCCCGATCAAGGTCACGCGCTTCGGTAACCAGCGCCTGACCGTCACCGGACGTACGGTCGACTTTGCCGATGCGGCCGAGCGCAAGATCAGAGTCCTGCCGGATGGCGAACAGATCCGCGGATCGGTCTCCGGTCGCCTCGACACCTTGACCCGCAAGATCGTGCTCCCTGCTGGCGCGATCCCGGACACCACCCGGCTGTGGCTTAATGTCTATCCGGGGGTGGCCAGCGAAGTTGTCTCCGGACTGGCCGGGATGATACGGATGCCCCATGGCTGATTCGAGCAGACCTCTTCGGTCACGTACCCCAACTTGTTGGTGGTGCGTTACCTGGAGGCGGCGGGTCAGTTGACCCCCGAGCTCAAGCTTCGTTCGCTGCAGGTGCTGCGAGTGGGTTTCCAGAAGCTGCTCAGCTTTCAGAACCGCGACGGTGGTTTTGGCTGGTTCGCCGGTCAGCGGTCGGATCCGTTCCTCACAGCGTACGGTCTGATGCAGCTGGCCGAGATGGCACAGCTGATCGACATCGACCCCGCGGTGTTGGCTCGGGTGCGCGCATCCCTGCTTCGTGCGCTGAAGGGCAACAAGAACAACAATCTGCTAGCGTATGGAGTGTGGGCGCTCTCCCGAACCGGCACCAATGACAGGGAATCCCTGGATCGCCTGGAATCGCTGTGCAGCAGGTCACAAACGCCCTACTTCCAGGCGCTAGCGCTGCAATCGCTTCTCACCGAACGGCCGGATTCCTCCACCACGGCACGGCTGCTGGGTTCGGTTGCGGCTTCTGTGGTGACAGAAAACAGGCAGTCGCACTGGCTCAGTCACGGCAGAACCCTCTCCCGCGGATACGGCACGACCAGCTCGATCGAGGTCACTGCCCTGGCCGTGATGGCGCTGATGCGCGGGAGATCATCAACGAACCTGGCGCAGTCTGCAACCAACTGGCTGATCGCGCGGCGCAACTCCAGGGGACTGTGGGGTTCGACCCAATCCACCGTGCTGACGTTGATGGCACTGATCGAGGCATCCGGCCAACCCAAGAAGATCCCGAAGACCACGCGAGTCACGATCCAGGTCAACGGGAAGGAGACGGGAAACCCTCTGTCCATCACCCCGGATCAAAGCGACGTGGTCCACACCCTCGAGCTGACCGACTGGGCCAAGACGGGCGGCAACGAGGTCGCACTGCGACCCAACCAGGATGATCTGCCAATGACCTATTCGCTGGTCTGGCAGTACTACCGTCCATGGCGAGACGAAGACGAGTCGAGCAAGCCTCTCACCGTGACCGTCCGTTATGACCAGCAGAGAGTGAGGCGGGGCGCTGTTCTGACCGCGACTGCCCAGCTCACCTACCGCGACAAAAAAGAGTCCGGCATGGTGATCCTGGATATCGGCATACCCGCCGGATTCAGCGCCATCCGACAGACTCTCGAGAAGCTGCGGCAGGAGCGGCAGATCGCCCGTTTCACGATACAGCCGCGTCAGGTGACGCTATACATCATGCGACTGTATCCGGGACAGGCCAGATATCGGATTGGCTTCCGTGCGCGCAACCGGGTACGGGCGAAAGCGCCACCGACCGAGGCGTATGAGTACTACCGGCCTGCGACTCGTGACCGGGCAGAACCGACCCTTGTCGAGGTCTATTGACCACCAGACACGCCACTCGAAGTGGGCGTCCGTTCGTCATCCGCCAGGCCGTGGGAACCGACGCCAGCTCGCTGGTACGGTACCTGGACCACCTGGCATCCGACCCGCAGTTGTTGCTGGCTTCGACGCCCGAAGAGCTGCCCAAGACGCTGACTCAGGAACAGGCCTGGCTCGACTCGCTCGATGAAGATCGGGGATGCGTGGTGTGGCTTGCATGTGACGGGGCGCAGATCATCGGAATGCTGGACTTCTCCGCCGGCGGCAAGACTCGCACGGCACATGCCGGCGAGTTCGGCATGTGCGTGCTGCAGGACTGGCGTGCCGACGGCGTGGGCACCGCGCTGCTCACGACATTGGCCGACTGGGCCGAGGCACATCCGCTGATCGAGCGGGTCGGTCTGCGGGTACTGGCCAGCAACGAGCCGGCGATCCGACTGTACGAGCGGCTGGGCTGGAACGTCGAAGGCCGCCTGCGGAATGCCATCCGCTGGGAAGAAACGCGAGTCGATCCGGTCCTGATGGGGCGCTTGTTCTGAGAAGCCGCAGTTCGTCGGACACATCCCGGGTCCCTGGCTGGTTCTCTGCTGCTGGGAATCACGACCAGCGCAGCCTTCGTTGACAGGGCCTCCCAGATTAGCCTATAGTCCCACGGACCCACAGGGGAGGAACAATGCTGAGGAACACCGGACAACTGCTCATCGTGCTGCTCCCACTGCTGCTGTTACAGGCACTCATCCTGACACCCGGCAGCGATGCTCAGCAATCCCGCAATCCCGGGGTGGCCAAGATCTACGCCAACTCATGCCGCAGCTGCCATCTGGTCCCGGACAAGCGGTTCGCCACGGACCGGGCGTGGGTCGGCCAGATCATCCG
>CAZANL010000514.1:0-4086 GCA_964486115.1 uncultured Planctomycetota bacterium | reverse complement strand
ACATCGAGAACGGCCGGTATATGACCCTGCAGGCTCGTCGCGGCATCTTCGTCGCGGCGGACAACAACGCGGATGGCTTCGTCACGCGGGTGGAGTATGTGCTCAATCGCATCATCACCGATGAGGCCAAGGCGATTCTCGAGCGGTCGGATGGGGACAACAATGGGCAGGTGACGCGCGCCGAGTTCGTCACGGGCTCGGCGATCGCGGACAAGGTGCTTGCCGGGGCTGTATATGATGCCCTGGACGCCAGCGGAGACGGGGTGATCACTCCGCCGGAGTATCTGCGTGTCTGGGGGCGATGGGCCCGACCGAACTACGAGGCGCAGGAACAGGCGCTGGCCCGCCGGCTCACCGCACTGGGCCAAGGCAGCAATGGACAGGGCCGCAAGTCGGGCCGGTCGGAGATGGGCGGCAGACGTGGCGGCGGGAGGCCGAGCGTCGATCAGATCTTCCGGATCATGGATCGCAACAGTGATGGCAAGCTGACCCGCGCGGAGTTCCGCGGCCCTGCGCGCATCTTCGAGTCCGCCGACAAGGATGGGAATGGGGTGGTGACCCGGGCGGAGCTGGAGGCCTCCCGAGGCCGCAGCGGCAAGCCCGACGCAGGCCGTGAGACACGCCGTGGCGGGCACGATCGGACGCGTAAGACGTTCACGACGCCTCACGCGCTCGACCCCACGATCGTCAGGGATGGCCACAATCTGGTGGTGGACAAGGACGGTCGCGAGGTGGTCCCGCAGGGCAGGCCGATCCAGCCGGGCTACCGACTGGTTCTTCTCGAGCGTTCCGTCGAGGATAAGGACAAACGAGCCTACGCCCAGGTGTTCTCGATCATGGCGCCGATCCGCGACGCGCTGATCTACCGGCTGGAGAAGACATCGCCGGAGCAGTGGAAGAAGCTCACGGCGATTCTGGAGAACAACCAGATCAAGACCAAGCAGTGGCTCGAGGGGGCAACGCCGAAGGACAACTACTACTCGAGTCAGGGTATTTTCGAGCATCTGCGTGGTAGGTATGCGGGGAAGACCTCTGGCACGTCATTGCCGGGCAATACCTACGCCGAGCGGGACTATCGAGCGATGATGAAGTACCTCGACGAGGCGGAGCTGGAGTTGAAGTGGCGCACGTTCTCGTCGGGTTTCGACTTCAAGCATCCGGCGGGCGTGAGTCCGGGTGCCCAGCGGGGAAAAGGCCTGATCAAGTAGGGTCGCAGCTTTTTCTGCCGCGGCCACCGCCGCGTGTATTCGGGGACCGCCGAGACCCGCCCTGTCAGCGTGGTCCATCCCGGGAGGCTGCCCCACTGCTGCAAGATCAACCGCCTGGCTTTTTCCTGCTCGCTGATAACGTGAGAAGCAGCTGGCCGAAGGGCCAGGGCCATTCTGCACCGCTGCGGCCGATCAAATCGGAGCGTGCTTGAGCCGCGGCTGACTCCTGAGCCAGCCGCGAACGGAGGGCCGCTCACCGGGCATGCCTGGTTATTTCCTCTTCTTGGCCTTCTCCACGGTTACGCGCTTCAAGTAGGCTTCCCAGTGTCGCCGGGCCTCATCCTCGGTGAGCTTACCCGCCTTGACCGCGGACCAGATCTCTTCCTTGACCGCCCTCAGGGTTGCGTCGGCTCCCGACCCCTTGCCCTCGCTGTTTCGCTCGTGGCCCATTTTCTTCTGATACCGCTCCCAGTGGGCCATCGCCTCTTCCTCGGTCATCTCGCCCCTGGCCACGGCCGCCTTCAACTTCCGGCCGACCTGTTCCTGCTCGTCCTCCGTGTGGCGCAAGCGGCTCGGGTCCTTTCGCTGACCCTCGCGAGCACGTTCGAGGTAGGCCGCCCACCGCGCCCGGGCCTCCGTCTCGGAGAGCTTGCCCGCCTCGACGGCGGACCCGATCCGCTTCTTGACCGCCTCGTCCATCTTGCTCCAGCGCTTGTCGCTCCTGCCGCCCTCGATTTTCAGGGCCCAGGCCTTCTTCAGCGCCACGAGCTTCTTGTGTGCGTCCCCGCGAGTCATCTTCCCGGCCCTGACCAGCGCTTCGAGCTTTTTTTCCTGTGCGTGGAAGCCTGCCCAGGGATCTTTCTTCTTGTCCCAGTCCTTCTTGCCCCAGTCTTTCTTGCTGGCGTGCCTCTTGTGAATCCTCCCCGCCAGGTCCCAGAGCAGCCTGGCCTGACCTTCTCTGTCCACCACGCTCAACAGTGTTCCGGCCCGCTTCAGTGCCTCGACCAGTTTCTCGGAGTGCCCCTTGGCCCAGCGGTGCTGCCTGCCATGGATCTCGCGGGTCAGCTGACCGATCCGCTTCGCGTCTTCGTGTTGCCCGGTCTTGTTCAGCAGTTCGGTGGATCGCTTCAGCGCGGCGATCAGCTTGCGCTTGCCGCTCTGACGGAGGTAACTCGAGAGGACCTCGGCATCCTGCTCCCGCCCCACCTTCTGCAGCAGCTCAACGCCATGCTCGAGGGCCGCGTGCCGCTTCTTCTCGGTTTCCGGTTTCTCTCCGAAGGTCGGAAACAGAGGCAGCACGAGCAACGCCAGACCGAACACCGCGGCTCGGCCGAGCTGGGTCAGCTTGCGGGAATTTGCACCTTGCATGATCATCATCAATCTCCTGGTCAACAGCGCCGGGGACGTTCCGGCACCGCTGGCCGGCGCGGGAATTCCGGTCGTCGTCCCGGACAGAAACTCGACTGTGTTCAGCAGCGCGTCGGCGTAGCCGCGCCGCGCATCGGGCAGCGCCCAGACCACCCAGGCATCGCAGCATTCCTCCTCGACCGCGCGGAGCTCGCGACACATCCAGCGGGTCAGCGGGTTCCACCAGTAGACGGCCCGAACGAGCATCTCGATATTTCTCACCCAGTGATCCCGGCGAGCCATGTGGGCCAGTTCGTGCGCCAGCAGTGCGCGCTTCTGTAGTGGTGAGAGCTTGGCCTCGAGGCTCAGCGGGAACAGAATCTGAGCCCGTCCGAAGAGCCCCCAGAGCATCGGCGAGAGTTTCCCGGCAATCAGTCGGATCCGTGGCGTACGCTTCAGCCCGAGACGTCGGCTCAGGCGGCCTGCCTCGCACCGTGTGCGGCGTGATGCACGCCGGGCGTGGCGTAGCTCACGATGAAACCGCAGTGCCCTGGAGACACCCAGCGCCAGCGCGATGAAGGCCCCGATAAGCCAGAGTCCGAGCACCCATGACGCCCAGTCGACAGGTTCTGGCGGGGAGGTCGGACCCGTGGCCGGGTGCGTCCGCGTCACCGAGAGCGTCGCGGGGGAGGATGCGGGGATGGCCTCCGAAGCCTTGAGGCCCCGCGCGACGGGGGCCGTGGCGGCTGACGGACTGTGAGCCGCCGAGCGCGGACTATCCGCGGGAGCCGTCACGGCCGAAGACCTGAGGACAGCCGGCCCCTGGATCAACTGAACGGGGATCGGCACCTCGATCAGTGGCGGTGTGAACAACTTGATCAGCACCAGCAGCCACAGGCCGTGCGAGAGCGAGGGACTCTTGAGCACCCGGGCTGCCAGAATCGCCAGCACTGCGAGCCCCATTGCAACGACCGTGTTCATCGCGAGGATCCACAGCAGGTTGGTGCTCCAGGCCGCGAAGATCATGCGCAGTCCTCCCGCTTGGCTGCCCCGTTCACCCGGGCCTGTGCACGCTCGACCTGCTCTCTGAGTGCCTCGAGGTCCGCCTGCGACAAGCTGGCTGACTCCACCAGACTGCTGAACAGTGGCGTGAGAGAGCCCGCGCAGAGCTTGTTGGCGACGTCCTCCAGCTGACGCCCGATCAACTCTTCTCGCGCGACGCTCGCAAGATACGTCGCCGGCCGGACGCTGCCGTTGCGTGCAACGCACTGCTTGCTCAGAAGCCGCTCGCAGAGCTTTTGTACCGTCGCGCTCTTCGAGTTACCTCCGGCAGGGTAGATCTCCTCGGCGATCTCGCGCACGGTGGCGCAGTCTCGTCGCCAGAGAACTTCGAGGATTGCCAGTTCGGCGTCCGTCACGTCCTTGGGGGTGCGAGCCATGTTGGATTGTCTCCCGCAGCAGGTTCAAGACGAAATGTCTGCGACAGCATATAAGACATTCTGTCTTTACCGTCAAGATGCTAGCAGGAATT
>CAZANL010000513.1:0-4106 GCA_964486115.1 uncultured Planctomycetota bacterium | reverse complement strand
CATGGTATTGCTTTTTCCTGGCTAGCTGGATGATCTTCGGGTCGACCTTCTCCCTCGTGGTGTTATAGGAGGAAAACTGACCGTCAAGGGCGCCGATCTTGGTCTGGATCTTGGGTATTTCTTCCTGTGCCTTCTGCCATTCTTCGGTGCCCGAACACTCCGCCACGATCTTCTCGAACTTGCCCAACACCGACTTGAGTGCCTTGAGATTGCCGCTGGCAGTTTTCAAGTCCCCCATGGCCATGTCGTAGAGTTCCTTGGCCTTGCGATCGCGGTAATCCTTGAAGGTCTGGCGCAGCTGGGCCGCTTTGTCGAGCATCTGTTTGCCATACTCTGTCCCGGAGTACTGCTTGCCGAGGGCTTCGTATTCACTCGCCATATCGAGTGTGGCTGACTTATCGCGGTACTTCTTGTCCAGCCGGTCCTTGGCCAGCAGGGCATTGAGTGTGCGCTCTGCCTGGGAGCCGCTGGGGGCCTTGTTGGCGCCGTTGCCATTTTTTACGTTGTTTTCGGGCGGCTCTCCGTTGTCTGTCTTGAGCATCATGTTGGAGACGATGATGCCGACCAGCGCGACCACGATCACGGCAACCGCCGTCACGATCGAGATGCTCCTTCTCCTCGGGATCCGGTGGGAGTGCACCCCCGACTGTCGCAGCCGCGAGATTCCACTGGCACGCCTGCCGACGTCACCGAGGTCGAGCGCTTCCTGTAGCTCGGCGATCAATTCGGTCGCGTGCTGATAGCGCTCGCCAGGATCCTTCTTCAAGAGCTTGGCAATGATCTTGGCGATGTATAGGGGGATCTCGGGAACAAGCTCGCGCACGTCAGGCGGCTGTTCGCGAACCTGCTTGACGATGATCTCCTTGACGTTGGAGCCGACAAACGGCGTCCGGCCGCTGATGATCCGAAAAAAGGTCGCGCCCAGCGAGTACAGGTCGGCCCTGTGGTCCACCTTCTCGCCCTTGATCTGTTCTGGAGACACGAAGTGGGGGGTGCCGAAGATCTTCGACTCCTTGCCCTCTTCATCCGGTGCGTCGGTCGTTGTCTGCGCCAGGCCCAGATCACCGATCTTGACCATGTTGTCTTCCGAGATCATCAGGTTGTCGGGTTTGATGTCCCGGTGCACCAGGTTTTTCTTCTCGGCGTACTCCAGCCCCTTGGCCGCATCGATCATGATCCGCAGAGCTTCGTTGACCGGCAGTTTATCCCTCTTGTTGAGCAGGTCTTGCACGCTGCCATCAGCGGCGTACTCCATCGAAAAGTAGTTCAACGTGCCTTTCTTGACCTTCACGTCGCCGACGTCGTAGACCTGGATCAAGTTCGGGTGGTTGAGCTGTCCCGCTGCGCGCGCTTCTGCCCGAAACTTCTCGACGAAGCCGGGATCGTTCCACTCCCGCGATAGGATCTTGAGCGCCACCACGCGGTCGAGGTTGAGCTGGTTGGCCTTGTAGACCGTGCCCATCCCGCCACGCCCAAGCCTCTCGAGGATTTTGTAGCCACCGATGTCCTTGTCGACCAGCTTGTCTTTCTTCACGCCGTCGGATTTTCCGAGGACAGAGATCAGCGTGCTGCCGATCTCGATCTTGTCCCCGACGGTGACGGACTGCTGCCCCTCCAGCTTGTCTCCGTTGAGCAGCGTACCGTTACGGCTGCCGAGATCCTCTACCAGACAATTGCCTTTCTCGTTGAGAAAGAAGCGGATGTGCCTGCGGGAACTCATCGTGTCGGTGATCGACAACGTCGCCCCGGGATCACGGCCGACCACCACTTCGCTGACCGTGTTACCCAGATCGGCCGTCTTGCCTTTTTCTGGGCCACGTTCCACAGCGATCAGCGGCATGGTAGTACCTGCTGGTAGAGTGCGCTGCCGACCCGGACATCGGTCGCCCCCTCCTCGATTGCCACTTCCAGGTCGTTGCTCATGCCCATTGACAGTCGCAGAGGTTCCAGTCCGTGACGCCGCGTGGTCCGTTCGGCCAGCTCACGCAGGTTGCTGAAGGACGGGCGGGCCTCCTCCGGCGAACTGCCGAACGCAGCCATGGCCATCAAGCCGCGCAGCTGAATGCCGGATTGTGTGAGTGTGGCCTCGACCAGGTGGTCCAGGCTCTCGGGGGAGCATCCGCTCTTGGTCGGTTCGCTGCTGACGTTGACCTGAAGGTAGATCGGTAGCTCGAGCGATTGCTCGACGGCGACAGCGCTGATTCGCTCGACCAGCTTTACGCTGTCGACTGTTTGGATGCTCGCGACGCGGCCAACGACCTTGCGGACCTTGTTGCTCTGCAGGTGGCCGATCAGATGCCACCGCAGGTCGGGGGCTGCGCAGGCGTCCATCTTATCGATGGCTCGCTGAACATAGTTCTCGGCCACGTCGACCTGGCCCAGACTGGCGAGGGCGTCGATTACCTCGGGTTCGACATATTTGGTGACTGCGAGGAGATGGACGGACCCCAGGCGACGGCCGGCACTTTCACAAGCGCTGGCAATACGTTGGCGCACTCTGGCCAGATTCTCGGCTAGCAGTTCCGGCACGGTTGGCTGCATGTTGGTCGGGAAGAACCCCTTATTTAGTGACATGACCGCCTGACGGTGTCAACGCAGCGGTACGACTTGGTGTCGTACAGCTGGGTGGTGCGTGTATGCCCGTGTAGTGGCCAAGGAATTGACCATTATTAACATGACCACCTGAGGGTGTCAACGTGACCGAAGGCAGCTTGTGTTGCGATATTGTGTCCCCGCCCCAGCGTGACGTAAGAGGTCGCCGGGCGGTCGGACCTGAACTCTTGCGCTGCCTACTCCTCGTAAGCCATGAAAACGTAACCGTCCTCGGTGCCCAGGATGATCTGCGGACCGTGTGTATTGGTCAGGAAGAATGAGAACCTTGGGTTGAGCGGCAGTGTCGCGGCAACGCTGCCGTCCTTGGCGCGCACGACCGAGATTGCGTTGCCGCCATCGACCTGGACCCGGACGTAGAGGTGTTCCTTGCCGATCGCGAGGATCTGCTGGCCCTCCTCATAGCGCCACAACTCGGTCATCTCGGTGCCGTCGGTGCTGACTGCCTGGATGCACCACACGCCAGGCTTCTCGCCGTCGTCGCAAACAACGTAAACCCGGTCCTTGTTGCCGATCGGCTGCTGCGAGATCCGGCCGCCGGTCTCGACGGACCAGAGCACCTCACCCGAGTGCTTGCTGAGGGTGAACAGGGTGCCGTTTTCGCTGGCAGCGTACAGGTTGCTGGCCTCGGGGTGGAGTGCCAGGGGCGCCGTTATTTCGTCATAGATCCGACGGGACCAGATTTGGCTGAAGAAGTTCGAGGGGTCGGTCGAGAGGGCCACCATCTTGAAGGCGCCCGGATCGTTTGCGGCGAAGTAAACGCGTCCATCCGAGGTGATCGAGCGAGCGCTGGCCGGCCCCTCGAGCCGCTTTCGATTCTGGTATTGGCGCGTTATCCAGTCGTAGCCGTAGAAGAACCGCTTGTACGTACCAATGAACAGGTGAGAGTCGTTGGCCGATGGATCGCTGGCCGGAACGAAGCCCAGCTGCATCTGGTCCTCGAGGTTCATGAATTCGTCGAGGACGAACAGGTAGCCCTTTCCGAGCAGATAGAGCCGGTTCGCGCTGCGGACCGGACGCTGTTCGACCTGGAAGGTCTCCTTGCTCGATCCGATACGAAGCACGAAGTTGTAGTTCATGTCTCCCGACATGCGCTTGACCTGCCAGAGCCGATGCCGGCTTGTCTCGATCAGTACGTCGGCCTGGTTGACCCAGACGTTGCGAACCTTCGTTCCGGAGGAGAGCGGCACTTCCCAGCCGAGCGTGAGGTGTGGGGCCCAGTTCTTGATCGAATCCCGCAACTCCGTCTGGATCCGTTTTCTTTCCTGAGCTGATTGGACGTAGTTGCCGTTGTTGCCGTTGATGGTGCTACCGTTGCAGCCAGTCAGCAGCAAAGGGAGCAAGGCTGTCAACCCGAGCCAGCGGTACATAAGAGCAATCTCCGAGAATTGGCGTCTGGGGAATCTAGATCCGGAATTCTAGGCAGACCGGCCAGTTCCGTCAAGAACTGCTAGCTGGCGTTGGTTGGCTTCTGAGGGCCGAAGCTGCCCCGCCAG
>CAZANL010000512.1:0-4108 GCA_964486115.1 uncultured Planctomycetota bacterium | reverse complement strand
ACCCAAACCCCCGCGCTGTCACGTTTACGCTGGACCAGTACACGACCTGTGGTACATGTGACAAGCCCCTCGAGAATGGCTCCATTACCACGGGCGATGGCCAGGAGGTGCAGGTTTCGGTCTGCCCTGAGGGTCATGGGAAGATCAAGTCCCCGATGAGATGTGGCCAAGACATGTGCTGCTCGGTCTGAGCAGCACACGATAAACCGAAAAAGGCCCATCAGGCGCTGCCTGCTGGGCCTTTTTCTATTTATCACGGGATAGCGCACCAGCTGACCGGGACGCCAAGGCCGCGGGCTCCAAACCGCGCGTGCATGGCAGCACATCGGAGCGATCAGGGAACCGCTTCATCCATCGAGCAGGAAGCGTCTCGGCTCAAGAAAACAAGGCGCCAGAAGAGCGCCAACGCTCCAAGATTTGGTCTTTCTACGAAGGAGACGAGCGACGGACGTAGGTCTTCCCCACGTACTCCTCGACCATTCCCAGAAAATCCTCTGCCAGGGTCGGACCTTCCAGTACTGCGACCTTCTCCCCATCGACGTAGACCGGTGCGCGCGGCTCCTCGCCGGTGCCAGGAAGGCTGATGCCGATGTCGGAGTGCTTGCTTTCCCCGGGCCCGTTGACAACGCATCCCATCACGGCAACGCTCATCGACTCCACGCCCTCGTACTGCTCCTTCCAGGTCTTAAACTGCTCGCCGAGGAAACTCTCGATCCGCTGCGCCAGCTCCTGGAAGTAGGTCGAGGTGGTCCGTCCGCAACCCGGACAGGCAGTGACCGAGGGTTTGAACGAGCGGATCCCCAGGCTCTGCAAGATCTGCTGGCAGACCGCAACTTCTTCTGTCCGATCGCCGCCGGGCTGGGGCGTGAGCGAGACCCGAATCGTGTCGCCGATCCCCTCCTGTAGCAGTATCGACAGGCCTGCCGTGGAACTGACAATGCCGCGACTGCCCATCCCGGCCTCGGTCAGTCCGAGATGCAACGCGACATCTGACTCCCGGGCCAGACGGCGGTAGACCGCGATCAGATCCTGGACCTGGGAGACCTTGGCCGACACGATGATGCGCTCCTTGGGCAAGCCCAGCTCGACGGCCAACTCGACCGACCGCAGAGCGGACTCGATCATCGCGTCGTGCAGGATCTCGCCGGCGTCCTTGGGTGCAAGGCTCATCGCATTGCGGTTCATCAACTCGGTCAACAGCCGCTGATCGAGCGATCCCCAGTTGACCCCTATCCGGACCGGTGTGTCATGCTCGATCGCGACCCGGATCATCGTGGCGAAGTTCTCGTCGTGCCGTTTACCGACACCCACGTTGCCCGGGTTGATTCGGTATTTGGCGAGCCGCTCGGCGCACTCGGGGTAGGCGACGAGGAGTTGATGCCCGTTGTAGTGAAAGTCACCCACCAGCGGCACATCGATACCCAGGTCGGCCAGCCGGCTAGCGATCTCGGGCACGGCAGCCGCTGCCTGCTTGCTGTTGACCGTGATCCGAACCAACTCTGAGCCGGCCTCGGCCAAGGCCGCCACCTGTTCGGCGGTGGAGGCCGCATCGGCTGTGTCGGTGTTGGTCATCGACTGGACCACGATCGGGTGGTCCCCGCCGACACACACTCCGCCGACCGGCACGGGGACCGATCGGCGCCGCTGGAGCGCCATTTTCAGCCTCGCTGGTCGATCGGCGAATAGCTACGCAGCGGGGCACCAACGTACACCTGACGCGGCCGGCCGATGCGAAATCCCTCATCATGGTGCATCTCGACCCAGTGGGCAATCCAGCCCGGCAGGCGGCCCATGGCAAACAGCACGGTGAACATGTTGACCGGAATCCCGATCGCCTTGTAGATGATGCCGGAATAGAAATCGACGTTGGGGTAGAGCTTGCGTTTGATGAAATACTCGTCGGAAAGAGCGATCTCCTCCAGCCGGACGGCGATCTCGAGCAGGCGACTCTGAATGCCCAGCTCTTCGAGCACTGCTGTGCAGGCCGTCTTGAGGATTCGCGCCCGCGGGTCGAAGTTCTTGTAGACCCGGTGGCCGAAGCCCATCAGTCGCACCTGGCTTTCCCGGTTCTTCGCCTTGGCGACGAAAGCCTCGGCGCTGCCATCTTCGCTGGCGATTCGCTCGAGCATCTCGATCACGGCCTGGTTGGCCCCACCATGCAGCCTGCCCCAGAGAGCCGAGATACCGGCCGAGATGCTGGAGAACAGGTTGGACATCGAGCTGCCGACCATCCGGGTGGTGCTGGTCGAGCAGTTCTGCTCGTGGTCGGCGTGCAGGATCAGCAGCAAGTCGAGCGCCTTGGACAGCACCGGACTGACCTCGTAGTCCTCACACGGCGTGGAGAACATCATATTGAGAAAGTTGGACGCATAGTCCAGGCTGTTGTTCGGATAGATGAAGGGCTGGCCGATCGAGTACTTGTAGCTATATGCCGCGATGGTCGGCATCTTGGCGATCAGGCGATAGATCCGCACCACGGAGTTCGGGTCCCGAGGATCCAACTCCAGCGGATAGAACGAGGAGAGCGCCGCGACCACCGCCGCGCAGACGCCCATCGGCGGGCCGTCCTTGGGCAGACCGGCATACACCCGCTTGATGTCCTCGTGGATCATCGAGTGGTGCTTGATGCCGTACTGCCACTCTTCCGACTGCTCAACTGTCGGCAGATCACCGTTCAGCAGCAGCCAGGCCACCTCGAGGAAGTTGCTCTTCTCGGCCAGTTCCTCGATCGCATAGCCGCGATAGCGAAGAATACCCTGTTCACCGTCAATGTAGGTGATCGCACTCTGGCAGGAACCGGTATTGGCAAATCCCGGGTCCAGCGTGATCGTGCCCATATCACCGCGCAAGCGGCTGATGTCGATCGCTGTTTCGCCTTCGGTCCCGACGATCACCGGGGCCTTGAAGACCTTGTCCTTGTACCGAATCTCCGCGTACTCTTGGTTGCCCGAATCGTTCATCACGTCCTCGCAGTTACCTTCTGGGATCTGTCGACTATAGTGCCGAACCCCCGCGAAGCAAAGCTTCAATCCGCAGGTTCGAAAACAGCGAGGATCCGCTGGTAATCCTGTGGCGTATTCATGTTCCAGAAAGCGCGCCCCTCTGGATCCAGAGCCACCCGTCGAGCCTCCGGAAACAACTCGACGACCACCTCATCGTGAAACGAAACCGCCTTGAACCGGCCCTGATCGAAAGCGCGGCAGATCGGCCCCACACAGCCCGTCCCATAGACCGCAAGCAGCGGCTCAGACCCCTTTGGACTCTCGATGGCGACCACGTCCGCCGCCGGCGCGTGGCTTACCATGGCCGTCAGCAGCGCAGGCGGAACCATCGGCAAGTCGCAGGCCAGAACCAGCACGCGGCCGCCCGCCCAGTGGATCGCCGCTTCGATTCCAGCCAGGACACAGCGAGGGCGATCGCCATCGGTGACCAGGGCCAGTTTCGGAAACGCGTCGCGGTAGGGTTCAAGCTCGCCCGCGCGTCCCACCAGGCAGATCGGGCCATCGACCGCTTGCCGAGCCGTATCCAGCATCCGCTGTAGTACGAGCCCCGGACCCAGACGCAGCAGCGCCTTGTTCTTCCCCATCCGTCTGGAGAGCCCACCCACCAGGATCGCAGCCGAGAGAGTCATCACTCAATGATACCTTGCGAGCGATTCTGCACCACCCAGATGTGGCAGAATCGCACGCACTCGACGGCGCCTGTTCGGGCCGGCAGCGACCCTCCCGAATTCGCGGCGGCCGAGTCGGATACCCACCCCGGCACGCCGCTTGCGATGAGACAGTCATGAGAGTATTCTTCTGCTGCCTCGCGTTGACAGCCATGCCCGGCTGCGGTCCCCCAGTTCCTGCTCCAACGACCACGGCCCGCCCCAAAGCGCGGGAGACCCGAGAGAATGAACCGGCGCCCGACCAGACACGCGGGCGCACCGCCTATCGCCGTGAATGCGCGGCCTGCCACGGCCTGGCAGGCCGTGGCGACGGGCCAAATGCGCGATACCTCGGCCGGCGACCGGTTCGCCTGGATCGCCCCCGGAAACATATGATCGACCGCCTGATGGCCCGCCGCGAGCGGTTGCACGTCGACCGCAACAGGCGACGACTGCGTG
>CAZANL010000511.1:0-4112 GCA_964486115.1 uncultured Planctomycetota bacterium | reverse complement strand
ATGTCTTCGCGACAAGCATCAAACAGATCCTGGAGGAACGACTGCTCACGGAGGCCACGGAGAATCGCCTGAGCTTCCCACAATATAATGCCCTGCGGATGCTCCAGTCACGCACCGCCAGGCATGTGGGTGACGTGGCTAATTTTCTCGGCATCAGCTACCCGGCTGCCAGCAAGATCGTCGAGCGGCTGCACAAGATGGGATTCCTGACCCGCCGAGAAGACCCGAATGACCGCCGGGCCTCCTGCCTGACCATCTCCGGGGAGGGCGCAGCACTCATCAAGCGCTACGAAGCGCACAAGAGAACTTCAGTCGAGCAGCTGCTCACAGACTTCACCGCGGAGGAGATCGAAGCACTCGGCATCACGCTAGAGCGCCTGGCCGAACAACTCCTGCAGAGCGAGCCGTGCTACCAGAAGATCTGCATGCAGTGCGGCGCTTACTTCGGCGAGACTTGCGCGATGGAGAGCCACGTCAATTGCGCACACAGAGAACCGGCCGAGTCAGCGCTGTCGGCCTTCCAGAACAAGCCGCACTAGCACTCAGACTCTACGCTGGTAGGGTGCCTGCACACGCGTGATCGACAAGCTGCGCCCCGTGTCTGGATCAACCTCGATCACCACGCCATTGAGCCGCAAGTTTCCCGCTGCCACGTGGAAGGCTGCGGGCATGCTGGTGGTCATCTTCTGTAGTACCGGCTCCACCTTGCGGCCGATGACTCCGTCGTGCGGTCCGGTCATCCCCAGATCGGTGATGAACCCCGTCCCCTTGGGGAGCACCTGTTCGTCAGCGGTCTGTACGTGAGTGTGCGTTCCCCAGACTGCTGCCACCCGACCATCCAGATACCAACCCATCGCGATCTTCTCGCTGGTCGCTTCGGCGTGAAAGTCAACCAGCACCACCGAGCAGTCGGAGAGCGCAGCCAGCCCACGATCGACTGCTGCAAACGGGCAGTCCGACGGTTCCATGAACACACGCCCCTGCAGGCTGATCACACCGATACGATGCTTTCCACAGGAGAATATGCCGTGTCCCGTGCCGACAGCATGCTTACTGCAGTTACCAGGGCGGAGGATCTGGCGACAGTCCGCCAGGAGAGGGAACAGGTCCGCCTTCTTGCACCAGTGGTCGCCCAGCGTGATCACATCCACGCCTTGGGCCAGGATCTTCTGCGCCTCGCGAGACGTCACCCCCGAGCCGTTGGAGGCTGCATTCTCGGCGTTGACGACGACGAAGTCGATTGCGTACTGCTTGCGCAATCGCGGCAGCATCTCCCGGAACACCTCCCGGCCAGGCTTTCCGACCAGGTCCCCGACGGCGAGTACACGTAGTGACATGGCTACAGCGAGTACTCGATGACACGGGATTCCCGCAGCAGAGTGACACGAAGCTCGTTTGGGTAGCTCATTTCCTCTCCGATCCTAAGCGCCACCTTGCGACACAACAAGATCGCTTGCTCGTCGCTTATCTGATCGGGATCGAGGATCACCCGTACTTCCCGGCCGGCACGGATCGCGTACGCCGCAACGATGCCGTCGAAGCCGGATGCCAGGCTCTCCAACCTCTCCATCCGCTGCACGAACTTCTCGAACTTCTCCTGCCTCACCGAGCGGGAGTTGCTGATCTTGTTAGCCAGACGGACCAAGATCGCGAAGGGCGAGGAAGGGGGCACCTCCTCGTGATGCGCCGCAATCGAGTTGACCACTTCCTCCGATTCGTCACAGCGCCGCGCCAGTTCGCTGCCCGCAATAGCATGGGATCCTTCCGACTCGTGATCGAGCGCCTTGCCAATGTCGTGCAGCAGCCCCGCCCGCTTGGCCAGCTGCTGATCCAGCTTGAGCTCGCTGGCGATCATCCCCGAAAGGTGGGCCACCTCGACCGAATGGTCAAGTACGTTCTTACCCAGACTAGTGCGATACTTGAGCCGGCCAAGCATCGTGATCTCACGTGAATCCAACCCGTGGATGTTTGCCTCATAGCAAACCTGGCGCCCGGTCTCCTGGATGATCTCTTCCACCTCTTGACGGGTCGACGCCACGACTTCCTCGATCCGCGCCGGGTGAATTCGGCCGTCGATTGTCAGCTTCTCCATCGACCGACGGGCGACTTCACGGCGCAAGCTATCGAAACCCGACACAACGATCAGTCCCGGGGTATCGTCAATGATAACGTCAATCCCAGTGGCCTGCTCGAAAGCCCGGATGTTCCGCCCTTCGCGGCCGATGATCCGCCCCTTCATATCGTCGTTCGGGATATCGACGGTGCTGACAACGTGATCCGTCGTGTGCTCTACCGCAAGCCGCTGAACCGCCAGGATGACTGCCTCTTGGGCCTTCTCCTGCACCTCGGCTTGCGCCTTCTCGATCGCCTGTTCGACCACGGTCGCGGACTCGGCCTCCACCTCTTCGGTCAGGCGTTCGAGCAGGCGTTGCTCCGCCTCCTGCGCCGAGAAACGGCCGATACGCTCCAGTTCGCGAGTCTCCTTGACCAGTAACTCTTCGAGTTTCTCCCGACGTGAATCGAGTTGCTGCTCCGACTTCTCGACCCGCTCTTGAGTTTCATCGATGAACTTCTCTTTGCGCTCCAGGACCGCAACACGGCGCTCGAACTCGCTCTCACGCTTCTCGACACTCTCCCGCTGCTGTGCAACCTTATCTTCTCGTGAGGCCTGCTCCGCCTCGAACTCGGCGCGCTTGGAGGCCTGCTCCTCCTCGAGCGCCCGACGTGCGTCGATGGTGGCTCGCTCGGCAGTTCCTTGGGCATCATCGATGATCTCATCGCTACGCTCACGTGCGGAACCGACGGTCAAGCGTGCGTGCAATCCCCTCAAGCCATAGCCAGCTGCCAGGCAGCTCGCACCCACCAAGAATATCGTCAGACCATCCATCGCCTAGTCGTCACCGAGGGCCACGACTTTGTCCTCCATCTCGCGCTTGCGTAACGCCTCGAGGAACGCATCGAGATCGCCAAGCAGGATGTGGTCGAGGTTGTTCTTGGTGAAGCTGATCCGATGGTCGGTGACACGGTTCTGCGGGAAGTTGTAGGTTCTGATCTTCTGGCTGCGATCCCCGGATCCAATCTGACTCAAACGCTTGGCCGATCGTTCGGCGTCCTTCTCCGCGCGCATGATGTCATAGAGCTTGGCGCGCAACAAACGCATCGCCTTGTCCTTGTTCTTGTGCTGGCTCTTTTCGTCCTGACAGGTCTGGACGATGCCGGTCGGCAGATGCGTGAGGCGGATAGCGCTGTCCGTGGTGTTGACCGACTGGCCCCCGGGGCCACTCGATCGATAGGTGTCGACCTGCACGTCGCCTGGTTTGATCGCGACATCCACATCTTCTACCTCGGGCAGCGCGGCGACGGTGCACAGAGAGGTGTGGATCCGGCCAGAGGTCTCGGTGGCGGGAACACGCTGCACTCGATGGCCCCCACCCTCGTACTTGAAGCTGCTGAAGGCTCCTTGCCCCTTGACCATGAAGGTCACCTCGCGAAATCCTCCCAACTCCGTCAGCTGCTCGGACATCAGCTCGAGCTTGAAGCCCAGACGCTCGGCAAACTTGCTGTACATCTTGAACAGGTCCGCTGCAAACAGACAGGCCTCGTCTCCACCGGTGCCAGCGCGGATCTCGACGATCACATTCCGGTGGTCGTCCTCATCGGCGGTCAACAACTGGGTCTTGATCTGTTCGAATAGGTCCGATTCGCGTGGCTCCAGCTCGGCCACCTCGTCGAGCGCCAGCTGCCGCATCTCCCCGTCCGGCTCGCTCTCGGCCAAGCCTCGGCTGTCCTCGATCTCTTGACGGACTTTCTTCAGCTCACGGTATTTGCGAACTACTCGCTGGAGCGAACCATGTTCCTGGAGCAGGGAGGTATACCGCTCTCGATGTGCGATCACTTCCGGGTCAGCTATCAGCCCTTCTATCTCCGTGAACCGCGCGCACATCGCTTCCAGCTTGGCGTTGAGGGATGAACTCGACACTGCTGGTTAGCTTTTTTCTTGCTGACCACCCCAGTTGTACTTCTTCTGGAACTTCTCGACCCGGCCAGCGGTGTCGACAAAGCGCTGCTTGCCCGTATAGAAGGGATGGCACTTGTAGCAGATCTCGACCTTG
>CAZANL010000510.1:250-4112 GCA_964486115.1 uncultured Planctomycetota bacterium | reverse complement strand
GGCTGGACATGCTGGCCAAGGTGGTGCGGATGCTGAGCACTCCGGTGGTCTACCTGCCGGCGGCAGGGACCGTGTCGCTGGCTCGACTGGCCGAGCACGGTGCACGGGATCTGGTGCACGATTTCGATAAGCGCGTGATGGCCACTGCACCGCTGACCCTGCGTGTTCGAACCCGGGAGTTCGAAGAGGGACAGCTGGCCAGGGTTCGGGGACGGCTGATGCGCAAGCTGGATCGGCCGATCTCGCGAGACGATCTGGAGCAGCAACTCGACTTCGAGGAGGCGGAGGTCCTCTCGCAGATCGCTTCGAGAAAGGACCACCGGCTGCTCTGGCGAGAAGGAGAGCTCAGGCTGGAGCCGTGTGACCCGAAGGAAGAGGCCGATCTGGAGCGGATGGCCGTGGTGATCAAAGGGAGCCAATGAGCGAGACGAGCGAAGAACTGCCGGTCCCTCAGCCGCCGGAAGAACCCGTGCCCGCGGTTTCACCGGAGGGGCCTGAGGCCCAGCCGGCGCGGGAAGAGCCGCCGCAGCCGGAAGCCCTGGCCGAGTTGATGATCGCGCTCTCGGCCCGCTGGCAAACCGAGGCGGGCAGGATCGCGATCGGCGTCCCGCGCGCTCGGCTGCTGAGTGCCGCTGCAACCGACGAGCCGGGTCTGGTGCAGCTGCTAGAAGCGCTCGGCAAGCAGATCGGTAAGCTCGGACTGGAGGTGGTCGATTACTACTACGAACGGGAGCACTGGTACTGTCTGAAGAGTCAGTACGCGGCCCCCAACGAGCTGGGTTCTCTCGAGCAGGGAGTACTCGGCACGTTGATCGGGATGATCGAGGCGACCGACAAACCCGAGAGGGCCAGCCTGCCGGTGTCCGAGCTCCGCAAGCGGCTGGTCGGCGGAAAGTACGCGAGCCGCTACCAGCTCGACATTGCGTTGAGCAAGCTGGAGAACCTCGGCTTTGTGGCCAAGAAGCGGTCCCAACTCTCCTACGGGCCGCGGACTCTGATCGAGCTCTCCTCCGAGCGGCGAGCCAACATCGCCGAAGAGGCTGAGACGCTGGTTTTCTGATGGCTGCGCGAAGCTCTTCCCGTGGCGTCGAAGTGGCGATGGACGAGGTTTCGCTGAGGTGTATGGGCTGCCAGACATCGAGTTCTCTGGCCGACGCGGTGCGGGGTGGTTGGCAGATGTGTGGCAACTGCAATTTCTTCATTTGCCAGTGGTGCGGCGAGAACCGGGGTGAGGCCCGGTTTTGCTTCAGCTACCCATGCCAGCGGCTGAGGCGCCCGTTCCGACTGGGGGCGATTCCGGTCGAGCGGATCATGATCTTCGCTCGCAACAGCTATCGTCACAGCTATCGCGAGGGGCTGCTGTACCGGCTGTTCTACGAGGATCAGGAGAAGACGACCAGCCCCTGGACGCTGAGTGAGCCAGAGGCCCGGACCGTGACGGCCGAAGGAGAGGTGCTTCTGCCCCGAGTCCAGGAAGAGATCTGGCTCAACCACAAGCTGGTGGTGACAAAACGGCTGGGCGGAAAGTTCATCACCTGGGAGAAGATCGTCTAGCCTTCCTGCCTGAGTGTTTGCCAGCTGTGAGTGGCCGCGAAGCAGGAGCCAACAGCAAGGGAGGGGATCGTCCTGCAAAACCAACCGACCGAGCCCGAACCGGGGCACCCGTCCTATCCGGTCTACATGCTCGAGCGGGTGGCTGCCGAGATCTTCACCTTCTGCTCCGATCAGGAGCCGTTGGAGGCGCTGGGCAAACTCCTGGGTCACCGCTGCGAATGGGAGGGTCGTTCGTTCGTCCGGATTGTCGACTGGGTCACGGGGGAGGTGGTGGCCAGTTCCACCTCGGCGCGCTTCACGCCGGACGGCGTCAGGGAATGCGAGACGAGGCTGGATCAGAAGTACGGTGACGATACTGACCGGCCGCGAGAGGTCGGGCTGTTTCACTCGCACCCATTCGGCAGTGATCCGCACTTTTCCAGCATCGACCATGCCACGTTCCTCAATTTCCCCTACGATCGTGCGGGAAATGTCTTCGTGCTGATCGATCCTCTTTCCGGCTTCTTCAAGACCTTTCTGCTGGAGGTTGGTGAGGAGGGCAAGCGGTTGACCCAGGTGCCGTGGGCAGTCTATGCCTCCAGCTGATGGGGGCCGGGACGACCGCTCTCGCCGTCACCTGGGGGCCGAGCGGCTGGACAGAGTCCAGAGTGCCAATGTGCTGGTCGTCGGGGCGGGGGCGCTGGGCAACGAGGTGGTCAAGAACCTCTCCTTGCTAGGCCTGAAGTCCCTCACGCTGGTCGACATGGATCGGGTTTCTCTTTCTAACCTCAATCGCTGCGTTTACTTCCGTCCAGACCAGCTAGGCTTGCCAAAGGTCGAGGCGATTCGGCAGGCGCTGGCGGTCCAGTCGCCCGATTTGAAGCTCCAGCCCCATGACTGCAGCGTCGAGGATGCCCCCGAGTCGATCTGGGAGGCGGACGTCGTGGCTCTCTGCGTGGACAGTCAATTGGCCCGTTACTACGTCAACCTCAACATCTTGGGCCGGGAGCGCCGTCCTTGGGTTGTCAACGGCGCGATGGGGCGCAACTTCCATCAGGTGCAGGTCCTGCGGCCCGGAGAGACCGCCTGCCTGGTCTGTTCTTGGACCCCGGAGTACCACGCCGAGTTGTTCTCGCGGGAGGCCAAGAAGTCCTGTGACACCTTCTTCGAGGAGCACAGGGCGCCCTTCCCATCGATCAGCATGCTCTCCAGCCTCTGCTCAGGCGTGATTTCTGCTGAATTGGTGGCCTTGCTCGCCGGAGGAGAGCCCTCCGCTAGTCGTGGATGCAGTGTGCGATATGAGCAGGCGGGACACCATATGTCGGTGGGGCGGGTCTATCGCAATCCACGCTGTGTGGAAGTACTGTGCCGACGCTGCTGAGCGTGGTATAGTTCCGGCGAAGCATGCTCAGCCCCCTATTCACGCGCATGTGTCACCGCTAGAGAAACATATGCCCTGTGCGTATCGAGAAATGGGGGTTCTTGGTTGGACCTGGATAAAGAATTTGTACGCTATGCCGTCCTTCTAGGGCATCTGGATACCGATGAGGGGGTGGCACTGCTGGCCCAGGCTGATGCCGGTCGCGCTGGCATCATCGGTCGTCATCTGGTCCGAACGGACCAGCTCTCCAGAGACCAGGTGCTGGAGATTTACCGGCACGTCGGCTACATCCCTTGCCCCCGCTGTTCTCACACGGTCAACCTCGCGGATGACAACATTCTCAAGTGTGCTGCCTGCAAGCGGAAGTTCCGGTTGCCCGCCAACCAATCCGCAGACCATGTCGGCAAGACGGTCGGCGCCTATCAGATCACGGCCAAGATCGGCCAAGGCGGGATGGGGGATCTTTACGAAGCCGTGCATGCGGGACTCGACAAGAAGTTCGCTCTGAAGGTCATCGCGCCGGAGTGCGTGCGCAACGTCTCCTTCCTGGAGCGGTTTCGTCGCGAGGCCCGAATCGCGGCGATGGTGGACCACCCGAACACGATCGGGATCATCACGGTGGGCCAAGAGAACGGGCTACACTACATCGTCATGCCCCTGGTCGACGGCCAGGATCTGGCCCATTTCGTCGACAAGAACGGCCCATTCGATCCCAAGGAAGGCCTGTCGATCCTGATCCAGATGGCCCGTGGACTGGAGGCGATTCACAAGGCTGGGATCCTCCATCGAGACGTAAAGCCGGACAACGTGCTGGTGGACAGCTCGGGACGGGTCCTGCTCGGCGATTTTGGCCTGGCCCGCGAAGCGATGGGCGCCTCTCTGACCCAGACCGGGGTGATTCTCGGTACACCGCAATACATGTCGCCCGAGCAGTGCGACGGTAGCGAC
>CAZANL010000510.1:0-240 GCA_964486115.1 uncultured Planctomycetota bacterium | reverse complement strand
TACAATCTGGGAGTGACCTACTACTACCTGTTGCACGGAGATCCGCCATTCGACGACGAGTCGCCGATGGCGGTCATGCTCAAGCAGAAGACCCAGCCGTTGCCGATTGCCGCCGAGGTGGCTCGGGCTGCCGGCAAGCAGCAGATCCACGTGCTGGCCCGGATGACTGCCAAGAACCCGGAGGATCGTTATCAGACCGTGTCGGAGTTGCTGAGCGATCTGTGGGCGCTGGAGGAGGGC
>CAZANL010000509.1:0-4116 GCA_964486115.1 uncultured Planctomycetota bacterium | reverse complement strand
CGTTGCTGGCGAACTGCAGCGGTCCTTGCAACGACTCCGACCACCACCATCACCACAGACACCCGGACCACCAGACCTGTTCGATCTGCAAGCTCCTCGGACCGCAGATCTCAACGCAGATCGCCGCCCACCTCACCCCGCCGACGCCCTGCGCTCTGCGGTCCAGACCGAGCGACTCGACGATCGCTTTCGCGTTCGCTCGTGCGCTTCGAGCCCGCGCGCCCCCAGGCGCTCCTTCGATCCAGCTGTAAACCAGCTTTCCCATCGTAAGGAGAACCCATGGCACGCACGACTCTCGTGCTGGCCGGGCTGTTGCTCGCAGTTTTCGCACAGTCCGTCAGCGCACAGGACGACGACAGCAAGAAGTTACGCGAAGAGATGAAGCGTCTCCGCAAGGAGATGAAGGAGATGAAGAAGGCGCATGGCGCCCAGCTCGACCACCTGACGGATCTGGTGCGCAAGCTCCAGGCCAAGCAGGCCAAGTCCGAAAAAGATGAGATCGACAAGCTGCGCGAGCAGATGCGCAAGGACTCCGGCGTCGAGGAAGATAAGAAGCAGAAGGGGCTGCTGCGGCAGTACGTCGAGCAGTTGATCTCGCAGCAGCGGCCCAACGCGTTCAACCCCAGGATCACGGTCTTCGGCGACTTCCTGGCAGCCTATCGCTCGCCGAAGGAGCTCAACGACGAGGGTAACGAGGTCGGCTCTCGGCTGGCCCTGCGCGAGATCGAGGTCGACCTGCGCGCTGATATCGACCCTTACGCCAAGGGCGTGCTGATCCTGGCGCTCGAGGAGCATGATCCGAACGAGTTCGAGATCGGGGTCGAGGAGGGCTACCTGACCTTTCATCGGCTCGGCGGCGCGGAGCAGCACGGCCTTCAAGCCAAGCTCGGTCGCTTTCGCCTGGGATTCGGGCAGCTCAACAAGCTTCACTTGCACGACCTGCCGCAGTACGACTATCCGCTCGTGGTACAGGAGTTCCTGGGCGAGGAGGGCGCGGTCGGCAACGGCATCAACCTCAGCTGGGCGATCCCCAACCCGATGGAGGCGGACCTCCAGCTGGACATCGAGCTCATCAACGCGGAGCTTGAGACGATCTTCCCCGACGGGCCGCGGCGCAACATCGGCGGACTGGCCCGGCTCAAGTGGTTCAAGGACCTGAGTCCGACCATGTTCTTCGAGCTCGGAGCCAGCCACATGTACGGTCGCGGCGGCGCCGAGGGGACGCGGGCCAACCTGACGGGCATCGACTTCCTCTATCGCTGGCGGCCCGAGAAGAACAGCCAGGACCGCAGCCTCGTGTTTCAGACCGAAGCGTTTGCCCTGCACCGCAGCTCGAGGGACGAGGACTCGGGAGCGGGCTTCGATGTCGACAGCTTCGGCGCTTACGCCTACCTCCAGTACCAGTTTGCGCGGCGCTGGTACGCGGGCGTGCGCGGCGACTGGACCGAGCCGGTCGATCCCGACTCGGGGGACAAGTACGGGGCCAGCGCATACCTTTCCTTCTATACCTCGGAGTTCCTGCGGATCCGGTTCGGCGTGCAGCGTACCTGGGACCGCTCACTCGACGACGAGGAAGTCGACACCGCCTTCATCCAGTTCAGCTGGGTCTTCGGCAGCCACCCGGTCGAACCTTACTGGTTCAACAAGTAGAGAGGATCCCGATGAGATACCTGATGATACTAGCGCTGCTGCCCGGGCTGGCGGCGGCGGAAGTCCGGGTGGTGACCACGCTGCCCCACCTGGCCAGCATGACGCGTGCGATCGGAGGGGAGAAAGTCAGCGTCATCTCGCTGACGAGCGGCCGCAGCGACCCGCACTACATCACCCCGACACCGAGCCTGATGAGCAAGGTGCGCAAGGCGGACCTGTTCATCGAGATCGGTCTGGGCCTGGAAATCTGGACCGAGCGCGTGATCGATGGCTCTCGCAACCCAAAGGTCCGGCCGAAGGAGTCGGGACACGCCTACGCCTCGCGCGGCGTGATTCCGCTCGACATCCCCTCGGTGATCAGCCGCAGCCAGGGGGATCTGCACCCGCGGGGCAACCCTCACATCTGGCTCGATCCGCTGCGAGCCAAGACGATGGCGACCAACATCGCCGCCGCACTCAAGCGGATCGACCCGGACAACGCGAAGCACTACGCTGTCCGCTTGAAGGCTTTCCACAAGCGGATCGACGAGGCGATGTTCGGCAAGCAGATGGTCGCCTTGTTCGGCGGCGACGTGCTCAGCGGCATGGCTGAAAAGGGCAGGCTCATCCCGTTTCTCAAGAGCAAGCGGCTGGGCGGCAAACCCCTGATCGACAAGCTCGGCGGATGGGTCAAGAAGGCGCTGCCATTGCGTGGGCGCAAGGTGGTCTACTATCACAAGACCTGGGTCTACCTGTCAGCGCGTTTCGGCCTCAAGATCGCGGGCTACATCGAGGAAAAGCCCGGCATACCGCCTTCCGCCGCGCACCGTGATCGGCTGGTCAAGCTGATCAAGGCCAACAGCGTCGGGGTGGTCGGCGTGGCCTCGTTCTACTCCGAGAAGACCGCAAAGAAGGTTGTCGCAGGTACGACGGCGAAGGTCGTGGTGCTGCCGATCGATGTCGGTGGCACTGCGGCGGCCAAGGACTATTTCAGTCTGATGGATACGATCCTCGACGGCCACCTGAAGGCGTTCGGGAAGTAGGGGCATGCTGCCCCCTGATCTGGGGTATCTCTGGCTGCCGCTGGCGGCGTGCCTGATCCTGACGGGCATCCACTGTTACCTCGGCATCCACGTCATCGAGCGCCAGGTGATCTTCGTCGACCTGGCGCTGGCCCAGATCGCGGCGCTCGGCGCCACGGTCGCGCTGCTGGCCGGTCACGATCTGAACAGCCAGGTGGCCTACTTTACAGCTCTGGGGTTTGCCTTCGTTGGCGCGGCCGTCTTCGCCTTCACGCGGGTACGGCACGAGAAGGTGCCACAGGAGGCGATCATCGGCATCGTCTACGCCGTCGCCTCGGCTGCCGCGATCGTGGCGGTCAGCGCGGCCAAGGATCCACACGGGGCAGAGCACATCAAGGATCTGCTGGCTGGCAACATCATCCTGGTCAAGCGTGCCGAGGTGTGGAAGACCCTGGGGATCTACAGCCTGGTCGCCGTGTTTCACCTCGTCTTTCGCCGAAAGCTGATCGCGATCAGCTTCTCACCGGAGCAGGCTTACGAGTCGGGCATGCGGGTCTGGCTCTGGGACTTCTTGTTCTACCTCAGCTTCGCCTTCGTCATCACCTCCTCGGTCCAGCTGGCCGGCGTGCTGCTGGTCTTCGCCTACTTGATCGTTCCCGCCGTGATCGCCGCCCTGGTCGTCGAGTCGATCGGATCCAGGCTCCTGGTCGGCTGGCTCGTCGGCGGTCTGGTCAGCTTCGTCGGCCTGCTGCTCTCCTACTCGCTCCCGGCAGGCCCCGTGCTTGTCTGTCTGTTCGGGCTGGTGCTGGCGTGTTGCGGGGTGGCCAAGTACGTGGTGAGTGCGCAGCGGCGCCTCGTAGCATTGGGACAAGTGGCCGCGCTGGTCGCTCTCTGCGCGCTGACGATCAGTCTGCTGGTGCACGCGGGCAAGGGGCCGGAACGTCACGACGAGGAGCACCAGGCCGATGAGCATCAGCGGAAGGAACTGAGCATCACCGAGAAGAAGCAGCTGACTGCGGAGGTCGACATCGAAACGATGACCGCCGAACAGCTGGCCACCCAGTGGCCTCGAACCACTGATGAGCGGCTGCGGCTGCAGATCGCCTTGCGCCTCGTCTCGTTGGGGCGCAAGTCTGGCCTGGATCACCTGGTCCTGCTCATGCGAGAGGCAAGAACCCCGAGAACCCGGATCAAGGCGTTGGCGGTAATGCGGCCGCTCGCCGGGAGCGACAGGGGCTACGACATCCTCGAGCCGACCAACGAGGCGATCGGGAGCTGGGAGTCCTGGTGGGGCGCCAACCGGGGGAGGGTTCGGTGGCAGGCTACCCTGCGACAGTTTCAGCTGGCTCCGCGCTAGTCGCGGTAGCGCAACCGAAGATGTTCGCGCTGAGTGGCGAGGATGGCTCCCCGAAAGGGACTCGATTCATGACGTCCTCCTTCCCGACTCCCAGGAAGACGCTTCCGG
>CAZANL010000508.1:0-4118 GCA_964486115.1 uncultured Planctomycetota bacterium | reverse complement strand
GAACCCTAACGCTAAACGCGCTGTTCAGATTCCCGTTGAACTGCGAGCCAATGCAGTTGCGGCTCATACTGTTGCCCGTCCTCCTGTTTCCCTGCGTGGTTTTCTCTGCCGAGAGCCTAGCCTCGCCCTGGAGAGAGATTGTGCAATTTGGCTTCGTTTTGGTTGTTATCGTCTACCTTGTTCGGGCAGTGTTTCCGAGGACACCTAGATCCGGTGAGCGGACACAAGATTGAGCGTCTTGTCGAACTGTATTGCGTCTGATGAATCGTGACAGCCATCATGCCATGCTAAGCTCATGGCAAGGAGGGCACGATCCTGGCAAAGGTAAGCAAGGGTTACACGACCAAATTCCTTCGAAAGGGCAAGGCTGCGGCTGAGTCTAATCGCGGACGGGAGGGTTGCGTGCTGGAGAATGATACGCAGAAGATCGGCACCACGGTCCCTAGAGTCCTGGGCACGGAGTTGACGAAATAGCGTGGTCAGACGGTCTTGCGCATCCTCCGAGTCGACCGCTGCGAAGGAGTTGAGGGCAGCGGAGTCCTGCATCTGCGGGCAGCCATCCAGAGCAGCCACTGCCTCCGCAACAACGTTGAGATTGGGGTGCGAGAGACCGCGGTGGATCGATGCTGCCAGACGCTGTCGCAGCGCAGGAGAAAGTTTGGGTTCGAACCATGCGCGCACGAGCCAGTCGGCCGGGCGCCCGTCCTGCCTCCCCCTCAACAAACCGTTCTCAAGTTGCTTGGCGACAAGGTCATCGAGATCGACCGTGGGACCAAGATGCACGTTTTCAAAGATCTCCATCAACTCGCCATTTACCCCAACGTTTCATCGGATCGCGTTCGGTGAGGGGGATCTCGATCATCGGGATGTCAAGTTCGGGATCAGGGGCTTAGGGATTGAGGAGGATGGCGGCGCCGACGCCATTGGAGGCGCCGGGGGAAGCTACGTGGTCGTTGCCGACAAGGTTCATGTACATGACCTGGGTGACGAGGGTACCTCCGGGCATGAAAATAACGTGAGCGCCCAGGCCAGATTCGTCATCAGAGTTCATTGCGAAGCCATCGGGCCAGACAAAATGAACCTCACGAGAAATTTCGGATGATTCCCAGTCGTCAAATTCAACTAAATCGGAATCTTCTTCTAAGGCTCCATCCACATAAATCATTCGTAAAGGCCAGGTTCAGCGTCGCAAACCTCATCATGTTCATCTTACCAGACCCGATACGTGGTTGGCCAAGCGGACAGCCACCCGCGGCAGGCGTCAGGCTTGCAGGATCTCGACCAGCAGGGCGGGATCGATACTCCCGCCAGTTGCCAGACATACGCTAGCCCCCCTGACGGCGGCCGGCTCCCGCAGCGCGGCGGCCACTGCCAGGGCTCCGGCCGGCTCGACGATCAGCTTGGCCTTCAGCGCGAGTTGGCGCACTGTCGCGCGGACATCTTCTTCGGAGACCAGCCGAAGGTCATCTGCCAGTTCTCTCAGCAGCGGAAACATCTCCGCGGTCACGTAGGGCACCGCCACTCCGTCGCAGATAGTCTGTGACTGGACAGAAACCGGTCGCTGCGCCCGGATTGCCTCCCACAGCGACGGACAGCCCTCGGGCTCGACCGCGACCACCCGGACGTCGGGCGCAAGAGCCTTGATCGCGCTCCCCACCCCGCCCATCAGCCCCCCACCACCCACCGGGATATAGACCGACGCCACCTGGGGCAGGTCCTCGATGATCTCGAGCCCCATGCCTGCATGACCCGTCATCACCCGCTCGTCGGTCCAGGGATGGACGAAAGCATACGGCTCCGACTCCCAGCGTCGCTCCTTCATGTAACGGAACACCTCGGCGATCGGGAGCAGTACCGGTATGCCACCGAGGGACTCGACCGCCTCGATCTTGATCGGGGGAGCTGTGTCCGGCATCACACTTCGCGCCGACACACCGAAGTGCCGCGCTGCCCAGGCCAGCGCCTGAGCCGTATTGCCTGCGCTCACCGTACTCACCCCGGAAGCTCGTTCCTCCGGCGTCATCGAGGCGACTGCATGAAACACCCCACGCAGCTTGAACGAGTTGACCGGCTGAAATGTCTCGGCCTTGATCCAGATCTGGTCAGCCGGCCGATAGGGCAGCAGCGGCGTGCGGGTCACGTGCCCGACCAGTGACTCGGCCACCGCTCGGATCGAACTCAGGTCGGGACGACGAGCGACCGGACCGAGGCCCAACTAGATCGTTTCCAACTCGACCTGCCGGTCGGAGGTGACCGTGACCAGGTGATTGGTCGGGACCGCGATCCAGTCGACCTCTCGTTCCTGAGTCAGTGGCTCTGACGCGACGATGACGGAGCTCTCCCGAGGCTGCGCCCGAATGACGGAGGTCTCCCCCCGCTTGAGGACAATCTTCGCCCCGCAGGCGTAATAGAGCGTCGGCGGCAACTGATCCGCCGGGGAGGCATAGCGCGAGACGACCGCACACACCCCGTCCGAGACCGCAAAGTTGTATCGCGCCCTGCGTGCAATGCCGGCCTCCGTGGTCCAGGCGTCGAGTTGAGCGATCGTCTTTCGCAACGCCGCGGCCAGCCCCTCCGGTGTCTGCGGCCGATCAGGCAAATGTTCCAGCTGGTCCAGGAACAGCGCAAACGCATGTTCCGAGTCGGTCGTTCCCTGAATGAAATGATAGCCCCGGTCGGAGAGGGAACCCTGGAGCCGCCGCTTGATCTTTTTGAACTCGGGGATGCTGCCATTGTGCATCCACAAGAGCCGCCCACAGCGGAAAGGATGGCAGTTCAACTCCGTCACAGCCAGGCCCGGAGTGGCCGCTCGAACGTGTGCGAAGAAACGCGGAGATCGGATCTTGTCCGCCAGCCGACTCAGGTTGCGATTATTCCAGGCGGGCGTGATGCTGGTGAAGATGCAGGGCGTGTCATCCACCTCCGGTGCATACCACCCAATGCCGAAGCCGTCCCCGTTGAGCGGCTCGGCGCGCTCCTGCGCCTTGTAGCTCTGCCGTATCAACGAATTATTCGGCTTGGTGATCAACTCCGAGAGCAGAACCGCCTCGCCGCTGTAGACCAGAAATCGACACATCCTGTGGGACTATACCAGAGAGAGGCGAAATTGTAGTGAGACGATGCAGCGGCGACTCGAACGACAGCTTGCGTTCCTCCGAGAATCCGAGAAGCTCAAGCTCGTCGAACGCCGCCGGGCTGCTCGAGCTCTGGCACAAGCACTGGCGCTACTGGCGTGAGTATCTGGAGCGGATGGATGACATTCTCGACGGGGGCGATCGGATGCCGACCTGCCGGGCCGGGCTGCAGAGCTTCAACATCGACCACCTGGGCAACGCGCCAGCAAGGCGGCGCTGGTCGGGATGACGATGGCGATGGCCAAGGAGCTCTCGCGCTACGGGATCCGCATCAACTGCCTGCCCCCCAGAGTGCTCGAAGACGGGGTGGGGCGCGACTGATCTGGGGGCAGCGGGGAGTCTATGTCTGGAGGTTCGGAGCACAAGGCAAGGGAACAACGACTGACCAACACCCGGTGGCCCGTTCATGCAGCGACCCGCGGGGACCGCGCTCTGCCCTGGCCGCTGGCTGGCTGGCCCACACACCTCCGGACCATGGTGGGTGATCCACAGCCGGCAGAACATCTCGCCACCCGGGGCAGTGGCTGAGACCGCTCGGGATTGCGAGTTCACTTCCCGGCCAGCTTGGCCCGCATTTCCAGGACGATCTTCTCTCGGTTACCCAGCTGATAAGCTCTCTCTAACTGCTGACGGGCCTGCTCGACCCATCCGGATTTGAACATCAGCAGGCCCAGCTCACGGTGCCCCAGTGAGTTCTTGGGCCCCAGGGCGATCGCTCGCTCGAACTCCTGGCGCGCCCGCGCCAGGTCGCCCAGCTGCCGATAGATCATCCCCAGTTGCAGGGCGATGATGACCCGATCGTCAGCTTGAATCTTCGGCCACGGTGCCAACACCTGCCGTGCTTTGATGTAGTGACCGATGGCATCCCCCAGATTCCCAACCGCCAGGGCCCGCTCGCCGAGCAATCTCTGGATCTTCGACAGCAGACCCAGCGCCTGCATGTTACGCGAGCTCAGCTTCCGCGCCCGATCCGCCGAGGCCAGC
>CAZANL010000507.1:0-4122 GCA_964486115.1 uncultured Planctomycetota bacterium | reverse complement strand
AGACGGGCAGGTCTTTCTGCTCGGCGGGTAGCTTGTCGGCGCTGGCGGTGACAAATTCCAGGCGACCCTCTGGCGTGCGGTATCGCGGGAGCAGTCTCTCGATCTGGGTGTCGGGGAGGCTCTCAAGGTAAGCGAAGTACTCGCGAAAGGTCACCTCCCGTTGGCCGATCAGGTAGCCGTTCAGGTGGACCCGCTCGCGTTTCTTCGCGCTGGTCACTCGAGAGTCGCCGCCCGCTACGAACTGGCCCGCCGGGACATAGACCATGCCGGGGGGAACCACATTCTCGGCCAGCAGCAGCACCTGAACCTTGTGCTCTTCGCCGCGTCCGATCAACAAGGGATAGTGCACGGTGGCATATCCCTTGGCCCGTAATATCAGCAGGTAACTGCCCGGCGCGACCTCGAACTCCGACACGGGTGTCTTGCCCAGGCTGCGGATCAGCTGGTCGGCGAGCCGTCCGTCCATCTGCTCCTCGAATCGATATAACTCGACATCGGCTCGGCTCGGTTCGGCGTGGATCCTCACTGTCCCGTTTCCCTTCAACTCCTCACGGTGCTTGCCGGGGATGTCGTCCCGTCGAACCAGGGCTTCGTAGATGCTGGCCTTCTCCATCTGGTTGACCCGCACGGCTTGCCGCCAGAGCGCCATGTAGGTGTTGGCGATCGCGGTCCTGGGCCGCTCGTCGGTTGGCAGGACGGAGAGCGCCTCGAGGTAGATCTCGACCGCCTTCTCGTGGAGTTTTCGCCAGTTCGCCTCCTCGTTACGCTCTATTCGCGCCAGCCCGAGCTCGCGCTTCCAGCGGTTTTGCTCGAAGGACCATTTGTCCCGCTTGGCGTCGATCTCCTGGCGTAGAGTCGTCGCCTTGGCGAGTTCCCTGGCGGCCCGCTGGATCAGTGCGCCGACCAGTGCCAGGTCTTTCTTTCTCTTCAGCAGTCTCGCCTGCTCCTGCAACTCCAGGGTCCTCTCCTCTTGTTTGCGGGACTCGAGCTCTTCCAACTTTTGGGTCGCATGCTTGAGTCCGGCTGTCATCGCGTTGTCCTTGGGGGCCATCCTCTCCCAGGACTGATAGAGTTGCTGCGCCTCCTTCCATGAATTCTGAGCAATCGCCGCCTCCGCTTGTGTCTGGACCTTTTTCAGCGCCTCCTTGCGGGCGATCGCGTCTTTGACGGTCATGCCGCCCAGCACGGCCACGATCAGGGTCAGCAACAAGGTCAGGGCGGCCACGGTCTTGTTGCGCTTGGCCTTTCGCTGCAGTCGAGCCAGGTGGCTGAGTGGCCGGGCTTCCAGCGGCTCGCCGATCAGCCACCGTTCGAGGTCGCGCGCCAGGGCGCCGCACGATTGATATCGTTTGGAGGGATCTTTCTCGAGAGTCTTGAGAATGACCGTTTCGATGTCGGGTGGGATCGTCGGGGCAAATTTTCGTGGTGGCGGCGGATCGGTGTTCTTGACCATGTAGAGCACGCGGGCGATGTCGCGCTTGAGGAACGGCACCTGCTGGGTTACCAGCTTGTAGAAGGTGACTCCCAGCGAGTAGAGGTCCGCACGTCCGTCGACCTTCTTGCCCTCGGCCTGCTCTGGAGACATGTACCAGGGTGTGCCCAGCACCTGGCCGGCGGCAGTCAGGCCAGCCCCCTGAGAAGTATCGCGGGCCAGCCCAAAGTCGGCCAGCAGGGGTTCGCCGTCACTGTCGATCAGGATGTTCTGTGGCTTGATGTCGCGATGGATGATGTCCATGCTGTGTGCATAGTCCAGCGCTCTGGCAATCTCGATCACGATGCGAACCGCGCGGTCGAGTGGCAGCTTGCGCTTCTGGATCAGTTCGTCCAGAGAGGGACCGTCGACGTACTGCAGCACCATGTAGTGGTTGTCCTGTTCGACGCCGAAGTCGTACACCGAGACAATTGCGGGATGGTCGAGCTTGGCGGCAGCTGCAGCTTCCTGGAGGAACCGCTTTACCTGCTTCTTGTCCAGGTTGATGTTGGCTGGCAGGACCTTGATCGCGACACGGCGCTTGAGGTTGGGCTGAATCGCTTCGTAGACCACGCCCATGGCACCGCGGCCGAGTTCTCGGAGGATCTGGTATTCCCCGATGCACTTCTCGTCTGGCTCGGGGGGCGTCTTGAGCTCCTTGGAGCGTCGACGTTTCTGCGCGGGTTTCTTGACGGCCTGGACCCGCATGGCCCGCTTGGCATCTGCGAGTGTTTCTGCGCCGGCCGTGCGAACGGTGAACTCGCTCTGGCAGCGAGGGCACTTGACCTCCCGACCAACCAATTTCATCGGTACCCGGAATGCTCTCGTGCAGGAAGGGCAGACTGCCGGGACCATCTGTTTCGATTCGGTTGCCACCGCTACTCCTGTTGCGCGGTTGGACGATTACGTCCAAGGCGCTCGTGCGCGTCGACAAACTCGTGGCTGCAGAATGCTCCCATCAGCGAGAGATCGCCGGCGAGTACCGTGGCACCGAGAATCTCGGCCAGGGTGTTGGCGTTACCGTCGCCTTGGCAGCCGAGCACCGCAAGACATTCGGCAGCCGTCCCTTGCCCCGTGCCACCTCCCACGGTCCCCAGTATAAGCGACGGAAGGGTCACGCTGGCATACAGATCGCCGGCTGCAGTGACATCGAAATCGAGGTGCCCGGTGGCGCATTCGGGGAGATAGGCCACGTCCTGTCCGCAAGCCAGCATCACGGCTGCGAGACCGTTCGCTGCCTGGACTAGCCAGTTGTGTGTACCTAGCTGCATGTAGCCGACCGCGTAGCTGCGCTGGATGGCGACGAGTGCCTCTGGTTCCACTCGGATCAGCCGGTTCACCAGGTCTCGTGGGATCGTGGCGTCGCAGATGACAGTGCGCCCGCGCCCTTCCACACTTGCCCGACTGTTGGCCCGCTTCTCGACGTCTTGCCCGTGAACGTAGCGCGCCTGGGCTGCGGTCGATTTCATCAGCTCGGTCACACACATGTCGGTCGCTCGGGCTGCCATGTTGATGCCGATCGCATCCCCCGTGGTGAAGACCAGGCTGAGCAGCAGCCGCCGACCGAGGACGTCCGTCCGCAGTTTCCTCAGCCTGCCGTGCCGGCTGACGTCACGGGTGATGTCCTGGAATCGTTGGAAACTCTCTTGCGCCGTCCTCTCGGCCTCACATGCGGTTTCCGCGTCGCGGTAGACCAGGATCGGATTCTGAGTCAGCCCTTCCCGGATCACCCGGGCGCGTGCGGTGCCGCTCTCGCTCAGGACCCGCATGCCTCGAGAGTAGGCTGCCACCATTGCTCCCTCGGTTGTCGCCATCGGGACATAAACTTCTCGATCGCCGACCGAGGTGTTCACTCGCAGTGGCCCGGCGATGCCCAGTGGAACCTGCACGAACCCGACCAGGTTCTCGATCTTGTTCCGGGCGGACTCGGCTGGAACCGGGCGCCCATTGATGTGCGGCAGGCTCTGCTCGGCGCACTCTTCGCAGAGCGCCAGACGTTGACGGACCAACTCGGGGGAGAGGTCATCTGTGCTGGATCGGGGTATGTTGCTCAGTGGTGCCATCCGGCGGTCACTATACCGGTCCGAGGGGTCATGATCCAGTTCGGCACGTGGTTGATGGCCGACAATGCGCTGGAGTCGGCGTCGTTTGGCCGGAACAGGAGTTAAGTCACGTCGTTGTCGCTGGGGCAAGAGAGAATAGAATGTCTGGGTGAGAGCACTCGTACTCACCTCGGAGGGGGGCCTGCAACTCGAGGACCGGCCGATTCCCGAGCCTGGCGAAGGAGAAGTCCTGGTCGAGGTGCTGCTGGCCGGCATCTGTTCCACGGACTTGCACTTGCAGGCTGGTTACATGGCTTTCGAGGGCGTGCTGGGTCACGAGTTCGTCGGCCTAACCGCGGATTCGGAGGATCTGGTGGTCGGGGAGATCAACGCCGCGTGCAGGCGGTGCGCCGCGTGTGAGCAGGGGCTAGGGCGTCATTGCCCGGACAGGACGGTCCTGGGCATCCTTGGTCGCGACGGGGCCTTTGCCGAGTATCTCACCCTGCCCGAGGAAAATCTGCACCGGCTGCCGCCGATGCCTATCGAGCGGGCTGTTTTCGTCGAGCCCGTGGCGGCGGCGTTCGAGATCCTGGAACAAGTGGGGGAGGT
>CAZANL010000506.1:0-4128 GCA_964486115.1 uncultured Planctomycetota bacterium | reverse complement strand
ACTGAACCCGGAAAAAGCCACCGGCATCCAGCCGGGATCGGTTCTCCTCTCCGGAGACCGCCTGGTCGGGATTCTTCAGGCCTCGAGTGAGCAGACCGTTCTGCTTGAGGAAGCAGACGGACGGGTCGAGGTGCACCTGGGGAAAGGGCGCTTCGAGATTTACTGCGAGGACCCGGGCAACTTTCCGAGCCTGCCGCCATTTCCGGAGCAGGTGGACATCATTACATCGGGGCGCGCCCTGGTCGAAACGGGACAAAAGTGCGCCGTTGCGACAACCAGCCTGGAGGAGCGGTTCGCTTTCGATGCTGTTTGCCTTATCGTGTCGAAAGGTGAAATCAAGGGCATCTCGACAGATGGCCGCCGCCTGGTTTCTGTCGTTCGGGAGGTGGAAAACCGCTCCGAATTCAGCGGCAAGAAGCTGGTTCCCCCAGACCTTCTGGCCCAGGTCGGCAAGCTGGGCCCTGTCGAGGACCCGGTTGAGATCGCGTTTGGGCAGCGCCACATTTTTATGAGGACCGGGCGTGCCGAGATGGCAATGATAGACCGAGACGGTCGCTTCCCGCCGATCGAAAAGGTCTTCGAGAAGCAGCCGAACTTCACCATCGAGGTCGGCCGCACCCAGATGCTTCAGGCCCTCCAGCAGGTCGAGTTTGTTCTCGACGACAAAGAAAACACGATCGTTCTGCGCCTGACCCAGAACAGCCTGCTGGTTCTGGGAGAGAGCAGCCAGGGGGGCCGGGGAGAAGTCGAGCTCCCACTTACCGAGGGCCACACCGACCAGTTCGAGGTCGAGTTCAACCCGGGCTTGTTAATCGAATTTCTCAAGGTCATGGAGGACGATAGGCTGGTTATCGGCTTCCGGGGGCCCTCTGAGCAGGTTCTGTTCCAGGAGAAAGGCGCGGGGGTGGACTATCTCGTTATGCCGATCCGGAGAGACGAACCGCAGGGCGGTGGAAACAACGAGGAGGGCCGGGTTGAACCCGCCGAGGCTGCGGCTACGTAAGAGCGAGGGGATCGAGAGAATCCTCAAGCGCGTCATCGCGGACGACCAGATCAGCGAGCAAGCGAAGCTGGCCGGCGTGACCTCAACCCTGCGCGAGTTGTTGGGCGCACTGGGCGACCGGGCTCGTGTTTTGGGCCTGCGTGGTGGGGTGTTGCACGTGGCGGTCGAGAGTTCGTCCGCGCTGTACGAGATCCGACAGTTTCGAGAGCAAGAACTGCTGACCGCGCTGATCCAAAAGTTCCCCAAGCGCCATTTTCGCCGGCTCAAGCTGATCGTCCAGCCGCTGCGGGAGATCGAGGAAGAATGAGCGGCGAGTACGGCGAGAAGCAGATCCAAATACTGGACGGACTGGACCATGTCCGGAAGCGTCCCGCGATGTACATCGGGGACCGAGCAGTCGGCGGCTTGCACCACCTGGTCTGGGAGGTTGTCGACAACTCGATCGACGAGGTGATGGCAGGGTTTGCATCCACGGTCACCGTGAAGATCCACGTCGACAACTCGGTGACGGTTATTGACGACGGCCGAGGCATTCCGGTCGGGATCCACTCGCAGGCGGGGGTCTCATCGCTCGAGGTGGTGATGACCCAGCTGTTTGCGGGGGGGAAGTTCGACAGCGACGCCTACAAGACCTCCGCGGGCCTGCACGGAGTTGGGGTTTCCTGCGTGAACGCGGTCTCCGAGTGGTGTGAGGTCGAGGTTTTTCGCGAAGGGCATCTCCACTACCAAGCCTACGACCGAGGAGTTCCGAGAGCGCCAACCGCGATCCGGGGGACGACGATCCGCACGGGCACAAAAACCGTGTTCAAGCCGGACCCGGAGATTTTCGAGACAACGGAATACCACTACGACATTCTCTCCGGTCGGCTGCGGGAGTTGGCCTTCCTGAACCGGGGAGTCAAGATCGTACTGGTTGACGAGCGAGATGACGACCGGACAGAGCAGTTCTACTACGAGGGCGGCATCCAGGCCTTCGTCGAGCACCTGCACGAGGCCAAGGTCCCCATCCACAAAGACATCATCTACAGCGAGGTGACGGACGAGGACGGTCTGTATGTCGAATTGGCGATGCAGTACACAGATGGGTACGCCGAGAGCATCTACACCTTCGCCAACAACATCAACACACGCGAAGGCGGAACCCACCTGTCCGGGCTAAAGGCTGCGCTGACCCGGACGCTGACGACGTACGCCAAGAACGCGGGGCTGCTAAAGGCCAACGACAAGACCCGCGGCGAAGATTGGCGCGAGGGGCTGACCGCCGTTCTGTCGGTCCGGCTGTCCGAGCCCCAGTTCGAAGGCCAGACCAAATCCAAGCTGGGCAACAGTCGGGTACAGGGGGCAGTCGAGGCGGCACTCAACGACGCGCTGTCGACCTACCTGGAAGAGAACCCGTCCACAGCCAAATTGCTGGCCAAGAAGGGAATTCAGGCTGCAGCAGCGCGAGAGGCAGCCAGAAGGGCACGGGACCAGGCTCGCCGCAAGGGCGCGCTCTCCAGCGGGGGGCTGCCCGGCAAGCTCGCAGACTGCACGAGTAAATCACGAGACGAGACCGAGCTGTATCTGGTGGAAGGTGACTCTGCGGGTGGCTCCGCAAAGCAGGCGCGAGACCGGTTCTACCAGGCGATCCTGCCGCTGCGCGGCAAGATCCTCAACGTCGAGAAAGCCCGCCCGGACAAGATGTTCAACCACAGCGAGATCATGACGATCATCACGGCGCTGGGCACGGGCATCGGCAAGGAGTACTTCGACCTCGAGAAGCTGCGCTACGGCAAGATCATTCTGATGTGCGATGCAGACGTAGATGGCAGCCACATCCGAACACTGCTGTTGACGTTTTTCTTTCGCCACATGCAGCCCCTGGTCAAGGAGGGTCACATCTATGTCGCGCAGCCGCCGCTGTTCAAGGTCAAGCGGCGCAAGAAAGAGCAGTACGTCCACAGTGAGCGAGAGATGAACCGAGCGCTGGCCCAAATGGGAATGGACGGGGCGAGGCTGCTGGTCAATGGCGAAACCTATGAGGGGGTCCGGCTGCGTCAGCTGGTGGACCAGCTCGAGAGCATGGAGAACCATCAGGTGACGCTGCAAAAGCGCGGGTATGCCATTGAGGAGTTTCTCGGCCTGCGCCGAGAGGGGGACCTGCCGCTCTACCACGTCAACTATCAGGGCCACCGACAGTTTTTCTACGACGACCAACAGCTCAACGGGTTTATTCGAACCGAGAGTGAGCGGCACGGAGCGGAGCTGCCGGTCTATGGCGAGGAGGACCTGTTCAGCGAGGGCGGTGATCGAGAAGAGGGTATCGAGGTCATCGAGTTGCATGAGGTGCGGGACATCGAGAAGACGCTCCTCGAGATCGCCAAGCAGGGCTTTCAGCTCGAGCAATATGTCCATGCGGACCCAGAGAACCCTTTTCTGCTGATCGACGACAGCGAGGAGGTCGGGCTTTCCTGCTTGCGTCAGGTCCTGGCTCAGATCCGGGAGGTGGGGGGACGGGGCCTGGACATCCAGCGCTTCAAGGGCCTCGGCGAGATGAACCCGGACCAACTCTGGGACACCACGATGAACCCGGAGACTCGCACCCTGCTGCAGGTGAAGGTCGAAGACGAGTACCGCTCGGACCAGATGTTCTCGGTTTTGATGGGGTCTTCGGTGCAACACCGTCGGGAGTTCATCGAGAAGCACGCTCTCGATGTCAAGAATCTGGATATCTAGGCCGGATGTCGTTCACTCAGTCCGGCGCATCTCCGCGCAGGTTTGTCCGGGGCTCAACTTGCGCGTAGGCCGGTCAGGATTGGCCGACAGAGGGCCGGTGAGAGTACCTGGCGTGTCTCGCCGTAAGGGGTCCACCGTCGAGCGGGAGCCCTCCTCGTGATTCGGGCATTGAGCAGGGGTGTGCGCCAGGCCCTCCAGAAAACGCTGAAGCGAGAGTTCTTCGGCTATTCGGGAGAGTGGCTGCTGGTGGACTCAAAACCCGTTCGAGAGGTTATCATTCGCGATCTCCCTGTGCGATTTCGGATCAGCAGCTCGATTATCCGGGCCCAGCTGATGAAGCACCACTCGTCAGGGGTCTGTCAGCTTGCATTCAAGGAAGCAAAGACCCTGGATTTCCTTGAACAACAGAT
>CAZANL010000505.1:3822-4132 GCA_964486115.1 uncultured Planctomycetota bacterium | reverse complement strand
CCAGGACACCTTGATCGAGCGGCACTCGCAGTGGCTCCCAGTCGAGCATCACGTACCCGTATTGACGTCCCAGCTCAGGTAGCCAGCGATCGTAGCGCTCCAGACTGTCCAGTTCTGCGCTGGGCCGCACCCACAGGTCGTGGTTCCCTGGCACGAATGCTCGCTGAGCGCCGAACTCGGCAAAGGTCGCCAGACACTCCTCGACGCCTTCGCCATCGATGCCCCCCAGGTCGCCCGCGAGTACGATCACGTCCTGTGGGCCGCACAGCTCGCGTATCTGGTCCGCGAGCATTTGGGTCAGGCCGACTCC
>CAZANL010000505.1:0-3812 GCA_964486115.1 uncultured Planctomycetota bacterium | reverse complement strand
GTCTGTGCTGAAAGTCCCCGAGGGTAGTCAGCTCGGCTGCCAGGGGGGCGGTGACAGGTCACTCTACATCCCTCGGTGATGCTGCGCAGTGTCCGCTGACGCGCCACAATCCGATCGCCAGGCACCAGAGCACCAGGCCGGCCGCCAGCAACGAGCGGGTGTCGACCGGGATCCGCCGGTGGGCGGGTGGGTTCGATGAGATCGCCACGTCGGGTTCGGGGGTCATGCGCCCGCCGGTCTTACGAGCGATCTGTGTGAGCAGGGTGCGGTTGGCGAGCAGGCGACGCTGCTCGGGCGGAGCCGGCTTGGAGGCCAGGTAACTCTGCTCCAGGCGACCGACCTGCACCGTCCAGCACTGGAACGGACCTGGCGACTCGGTCTCTAGCCGGTAGCGCCCGCTCGAAAGACGCGTGGGCGGGGCCAGGAGTCGTCCACCAAGCGTCTCCCGGACTGCCACACCTGGGGTGTCTCGCGGCTTACCGTCAGGTCCGGTAATCCACAGATCGAGGCGAATCGTCGTCCCCCCGGGCAGCCACTGAAGTTGACCGTCAAGCGCCTGCTGGGTGGTCGCTTGCTCCTCCGATAGCAAGAAGGTCACCAGCTGTGCCTGGTAACGTGGCAGCATCTGCCAGCCGGACCATTCCCCGGCGTCTGGTCCGGCCAGTGTTCCGCTGAAAATCCCGACCCGCCCCAGCCCCGAGCGCCAGACGGCCAGCACCGGCTGCTGGTGCTGTGTCTCGAGAATGACCGTGGCTCCAGGCCTGGCGCGAGTAGGCGCGATACGTCCCAGGTCGGGCAGCTTGCCGGGTAGTCCGACCAGAAAAGGAGCGCGGAACACGGCTTGCACGCGATTGACCAGATGTCGTTGACGCTTCGGTTCGGGGACATCCTCGGGTTGCCTGGGCTGGGGTGGGGGCTTGCGGGGTGTCCTTGGTTTCTTGCGGTGCGGCGCGGCCCGTCTGAGCGCCATTTTGGTCTCTCGGATCACATACTGCGGGATCTGCTCGGGATCGGTGGCGAAGTTGAAGTGGCCTTTTCCCCAGCTGGCGATCTGCTGCAGCAGTCGCTGGTCGAAGTCCTCGCCGATTCCGATCGCGCTGATCGTGATCTTCTCGTTGGCCATCGACGTGATCAGTTCGCGGAACAGTGCCGGCTCGGTGTGGCCGTCCGAGAGCAGGACCACATGCTTGACCGGACAGCTCACTCCTTTCAGTGAACGGGCAACGGCCTGGAGGGCGCGATAGATGTGAGTCTCGCCACCAGCCTCGAGCCGGGAGATCCGCCGCGCGATCTGGTCGCGATGGCGGGCCAGTGTCGGTCGCACGAGCCAGTTCGGCTTGGAGTCGAACGCGACGACGCCGAGCACGTCCTCTTTTTTCAGGGTCTCGGCGCAGGCGATCGCGGCTTCCTTGGCCAGCGTCAGCTTCTTGCCCTCCATGCTGCCGGAGCGATCGATGACCAGGATCAGGCCAAGGACGGGTTTGGCCGCTTCGCCAGGCTTGCGAAATGGATCGGCATCCCGCGGGTCTTTCGGGTCGCGCTTCTTTTTTTTCTTCTTCTTCTTGCCCGGGTCCTGCTCGTCCTTTGGCCGCGCGGGCGGTGGTTCCGCTGCAGGTTCCAGAGGGAACAGGGTGTCCAGCGGGCTGGAGGACCAGCTCGCTAACTCGAGTGCCTGCTTGGCATCTGCGAACAGCAGGCCTCCCCCTCGTACACGGACCCAGTCCGACAAGGCCACCGCGGCCTTGGGCGGAACGGCCCGCAGCGCCATGTCGCTGAAGATCACTTCTCGATAGGGTTGCAGGCCCTCCTGAGTGGTGGGGAGGTCACTGGGACGGATCGTATCCACCTGATGCCGGCTGGACCGCAGTGTCCGGCCGATGGTGCCACCCGTCGGGTCCTGTGTGACGAGCAGGACCCGTGGCGCCGTACCGACTCGTACGAGCCGGGACTGTCGGCGGTGAGGGAGCACAGGGATGCCTTGTGTCTTCAGGTGGGCTTCAAGCAGGTACAGGCCGGGCTTCAGGGGTGGTAGCTTGGCGGGCAGGTCGTGTGTCCCCTGACGAACCGATAGCTGACGCTGGGCCAGCGTCTTCGACTCGCCGCCCGCGCGGTGGAGCAGCAGTGTCGCCGTTGCCTTGCCGTCGAAAGTGGCGGTATATTCGAGCGTCACTCGAGTGGAGCGGGCGCTGCTCGGCCGTTCCGGCAGCTTGAGTCTCTCGGCGACCAGGCGCTTGCGGTGGGCTGGCAGATGTGCTGGCAGATGGATCGGGGCGCCGATGGCTTCAGCCAGTGCGAGCAGAGCGCTCGGCGACTCCTCGTAGAGTCCGTCCGAGAGCAGGAAGACTCGTTGGGCCCCCCGGGCCGAGAGGAGCGGTGGGCTCAGGCGAGTCTGTTCCCCTGGACGGGGCGTCTCTCCGAAACGCACCGTTTGGAGGGATACGTTAGACGGAAGTCGCTCGTTGAGCGCCTTGAGGAAAGAGGCCTGTCGCCGCCGGTCCTCCGCCGTCATGCTGGGGCTGACGTCGAGCAGGGCGACCCAGCGCTGCGGTTCGATCATCCCGGGCTGTGTCCGAACAAAACCCGCTCGAGACAGGCAAAACAGCCCCGAGCCCAGCACCAGGGCGACCCATGCTGCCGCACGCAAGTTCTGTGGAGCGCGCCAGGGACGGATCGCGAACAGGCCGGCCAACGCAATGGGCAAGACCAGCAGGGGCCAGTGCGGATGTTGCCAGGCCAGCTCGAGAGCGCTCACCGCGGGTCAGGTGCGGTTGGGAGTGACGAACTCGCCGATCTCGCGTAGCTTGGCGTAGCGACGCGAGATCAACTCGTCAGTGGAGAGGGTGGAAAGCTGGCCCAGGTGGCGAGCCAGAGCCTGCTTCAAGTTCCGGCCCATCTCCTTGTGGTTCAAATGTGCGCCGCCTTGCGGCTCCGTGACGATCTCGTTGGCGATGCCCAACTCTAGGATGTCCTTCGCGGTCAGGCGCAGTGCAGTGGCTGCGTCCTCGGCCATCGACGCATCGCGGTATAGAATAGATGCGCAGCCCTCTGGCGAGATGACCGAGTAGTATGAGTTCTGTAACATCAGCGAGACGTCACCGATTCCGATCCCCAGGGCGCCTCCCGATCCGCCCTCACCGATGATGGTGCAGATGATCGGGACCGTCAGCTGGGCCATCCGCATCAAATTGACGGCAATGGCGTAGGACTGTCCTCGCTCTTCAGCCTCGATGCCTGGATAAGCGCCTGGTGTGTTGATCAGCGTGATGATCGGCAGTCCGCACTTCTCGGCCAGCAGCATCTTGTCCAGCGCCTTGCGGTAGCCTTCCGGGTGGGGGCTGCCGAAGTTGCATTCGATTTTCTGGCGTGTCGTCTTGCCCTTCTGGTGGCCGATCAGCAAGACCTTGTGTTCGCCCAGCCGCCCAAAGCCACAGCGCACGGATCGATCCTCGCCATAGCATTTGTCCCCATGCAGCTCGAGGAAGTCCTCCAGCATCAAAGAGATGTAGTCGCTGGTCCCCGGGCGATCCGGATGGCGGGCCAAGGCGACGCGCTCCCAGGCGGACAGCTGGTGATAACGGTCCGCCTGCAGCTTGGTCAGGCGATCACGCAACTGGCGGATGTCACTGGTGAAGGCCATCTCTTGCTCGCCGTTGAGCGTTTCCAGCTGCTCGATCTTCTCTTCCAGCTCCTGAACGGTTTTTTCGAACGCCTGTCCGTTGGTCGTCATGTAACTTTCTCCGCCCGCTGAACGGGCGCTACTTTGCTTTTTGTTCGGTGAGTACCATCTCGACCCCGTCCAGCTGACCGATCAC
>CAZANL010000504.1:0-4142 GCA_964486115.1 uncultured Planctomycetota bacterium | reverse complement strand
CATCAGCTGGCCCAGGTCGTGCCCCTCGACGTATTCCAGCGCCATGTACACCAGACCCTCGGCATGTCCCAGATCGTAGCAGCGCACGATCGCCGGATGGTGCAGCGACGCGATCAGGCGCGCCTCGCAGAGAAAACGCTCGAACCGACCTCGCTTCTCCTCCCGCGGTCGCAGCAGCTTGAGCGCGACAAAGCGTTCGACTCGCGGGTCGAACGCCTTGTAGACCACACTCGCAGCGCCCCGGCCAAGCCGGCCCGCCAGCTTGTAGGGACCCACCTGATGAAGCGTCGACGGCAGGCCCTGACCCGGCTCGCCAGCCTCCAGCAGGACCTCGAATGCACGGTCCTCCTCCGGAGAGTCGAGATACTGACAGACCAGACAAATCGGCTTGGTGGGGTCGATGAAGGCCATGTCTTCGAGCACCGTGTCGATCACCCCGCCGCAGACCGCACAGCACAGGTGCTGATCCTCGATGCTGAACAGCTCGATCTGCAGCTCGTGCCGCCCCACGCGAATCCGGTCCTGATGATGCAGCACCTGGGTTCCCGCCAACCGCTGACCGTTGATGAAGGTGCCGTTCTTGGATCCCATCTCCTGCACGAGACAATGGGCGCGACCGACGCAGATCATGAACTGCTCGCGCGACATCGATGGGTCGGTCAGCCGGAAGTCCGCCTCCACCCCCCGGCCCACTGTGATCTGGTCGTGCAACAGCAATGGGCGCTGGGCGCCGAGGCCCTCGCCGGATATGACGTGTAACTCTCCGTACTTGGTCACCGAACCATTATACTGACCACTCGGCGCAGACACCTCGTCCGTTCGGTCGAGATTGACAGCAGCTTCCGAGTCGTTTTGAATCGGCCCCCATGCGCTGGACAATGCTGTTGCTCGGCCTGCTGGCCACGAGTTGCACGACCCCCTTGACGGGACTGCCCTGGGCCGACCTGAGGTCTGAGTGGCCACGTACACGGCTGCGGGTCACGACCGAGGACGCTGGCAAACGCCAACCACAGTACCACCTGGTCACAGCACCCGACGTGCAACGAATTCTCGCCGCGCTGCAGCGCTCCGGGGAGCTGCCTGAAATCCCTCCGCACCCGGCAGTGGCGACGACACGCTACCTGCTGGACTTCCAGACCGGGAAGCGGTCCTGGCGGGTGCGGCTGGAAAACCGGGAAGCGTTCGTCTTGCGGCGAGGCGGCCAGACACGTTACTTCCGAGCCGCACCACTGCGCACCACGCTCGCCCACGCCCTCACGCGAGCGCACCGAGATACCGGACCACGCCAGCTCAACCCCCGTGGCAAGCTCGCCGGACTAGCCCGGAAGATCGGCGTCTGGCTGCAGACTCAGCGACAGCTAGCCCGCAAGGAGAAGGCGGCGCGAGCCGTACTAATTTTCACGACCGCAGGCGCCCAGCGCCCCTGGGCCGGCAAATCGCCGATCACTGGAACACCCGGACGCTGGCTCGCCGTCGGACTGGCTCCCAAGGCCGTCCGGGACACCTTCGCGCTGCCCCCAGGTCTGCGTATCTATCCCAGTTACCCCAACTTCTGGCTACACATCGATCGTGCTGGGTCGGTCTCTTTCCGCGGAGTGCAGGACCACGCAACCAGCCTCGATAGCCAGGACCCGGAGCGCCGCCAGCCCTACCCCGCCTACTTCGATCTGGTAATCGAGCACCCTGGCTCGGCGAAAAAACTGTACCTTGACTTGAAACCAGGCCAAGGCCGGGTTGACTATCGAGTTCACCCATGAGACCTCGCATCCTCTTGCTAATCGGACTGACTGTGCTGCTCGGCGGCTGCAAGTCGATCGGCTTCACCTGGGGCCCCCCTGCGGGTTACTCGCCATCGGCCGGCGACACCGAGCGGCAGCGATACGTTTCCTGGCCCGGGAATGGCGCGACCGACATCCAGCTGGTTCCGACCGTGCAGTGGAGCCCCGATCTTCTGCGGGAAGACCTGAAGGGCCTGACCAGGCTGGTGGTCCAGATCGCCACGCCAGAGGGCCGGCTGGTCTACCGGGTTTCCTCGATCGAGACCAGCGACCCGAGCAACAGTTGGCTGCTGACCGCCAAGTCGATCCGACTGTTCAGCCGCCCCCGCGGCACCAGCGTTCAGGCCGACCCCGAGTTTGCCACGCTGGGCCGACTCAAGCCCGCATCGACTTACCGCTTGCTGTTCTGGGCCGAGCACCTGGACAAGGCGGGCTTGAGTCGACGCACCTTCGAGACGCTGACCTTCGAGACGCTCGACCTGGAGCGCTAACCGGTCGCCAGGACCGGCAGCGCCTCGGGGTCGGCCACCTGGTGACTGCAGGGCTCACTGGCCACACCACCCAGCAGACGCAGTCCATTGAAGATGACCAGCAGGCTGGCCCCCAGGTCGGCCACGATCGCCATCCAGAGCGTCGCCATCCCGGCCCCCGCCAACCCGAGGAACACCAGCTTGATCACGATCGCCAGAACGATGTTCTGACCGATCACGCCGACCGAGCGGCGGCCAAGGCGAATGGCGAAGGAGAGCTTGTCCAGGTCGTCCGACATCAGAGCCACGTCAGCCGTCTCGAGCGCGGTGTCGCTGCCTGCCGTGCCCATTGCGATCCCCACAGTGGCGACGGCTAGCGCAGGTGCGTCGTTGACGCCATCCCCGACCATTGCCACGCTCTCGTACTCCGCGGTCAGCTGCTGCACGGCGGTGACCTTGTCCTCCGGCAACAACTCCGCGCGCCAGTCATCGACCTCGAGCGCTTCGGCTACCATGCGTGCGGTCGGCCGGTTGTCGCCCGTCAGCAGCACCGTCCGCTCGACACCCGATTCCTGTAGATAGTGAACCGCCCGCTTGGCTCCCGCTCTCAAGCTGTCACCCACGTGGATCGTGCCGAGGAAGCGATCCCCCGCAGCAACTCCGACCGCGGTGTTCGGCGCACCTTCGTGCGGACAGGCCAGCTCCGCCGGAGCGCTGACCCGCTGCTCGATCAACCGTCTGTTGCCGACCACGATCGTGCGTCCCTCGACGCGCCCCTCGACGCCTCGCCCGATGATCGCCCGAAAATCCTCGGCCACCGGCACCTCGATCGAGGCGGCCTCGGCACTGGCCAGAATCGCCCGGGCGAGCGGATGCTCCGACCCACGCTCCACCGCGGCCGCGACGCGCAGCACCTCTTCGGCGCAGACCCCTTCGGCCGGACAGACCTCGAGCACCTCGGGACGCCCAACGGTCACGGTGCCGGTCTTGTCCAGCGCGACGGCGCGCAAGCGACCCAGCGCCTCGAGGTGCACTCCACCCTTGATCAAGATCCCACGCCGAGCAGCGCTGGTCAGTGCGCTGATGATCGAGACCGGCGTCGAGATGACCAACGCACAGGGGCAAGAGATGACCAACAGCACCAGCGCGCGGTAGACCCACACCGCCCAGACCCCGCCGAACAGCAGCGGTGGCAGAACCGCCACACCGATCGAGCCGAGGATCACCAGCGGTGTGTAGATCCGAGCAAACTTGTCGACGAAGCGCTCGGTGGGGGCCTTCTCCGCCTGAGCCTGCTCGATCCGATGGATGATCCGCGCCAGCGTGGTGTCGCGAAACGGTTTCGTCACGGCTACCTCGAGATAGCCATTCTGATTCAGGGTCCCGGCAAAGACCTCGGCTCCCGGGCGCTTTGCCACCGGCTTCGACTCACCCGTGATCGGAGCCTGATTGACGTGGGAGTCGCCCGCGATGACAGCGCCATCGAGCGGCACCTGCTCTCCCGGCCTGATCCGAATCGTCTCACCGGCCTGGACTGTCTCGACGGGGGCCTCGACCCACTCGCCATCCCGCTGGACCGAACTCTTGGGCGGCACCAAGGTCATCAGGCTGCTGATTGCGCGCCGTGCCCGGTCGATCGTGTAGGACTCGATCAACTCGGCCAGATTGAACAGCACGGTGACTGCCGCGGCTTCTACCCACTCGCCGAGCAAGGCCGCGCCGATGACCGCAATGGTCATCAGCACGTTCATGTCGATCAGCCTGTGCCGAGCCGCATTCCAGGCCCGACTGAAAAAACCCAGGCCGCCGATCAGAATCGCCGCGGCGAACAGCCATTGGTTGACTCCCGGCAGCAGGATCGCACAGATCAATAGCACCACACCGACAAGCAGTG
>CAZANL010000503.1:0-4154 GCA_964486115.1 uncultured Planctomycetota bacterium | reverse complement strand
CCAGAGAAGGTCGGGTAGGGCTTGCCCGGCTGTTGTTTGACGCTGCGGTCATGGCGGGCGAGTGGTGGGCCGATGGCCTGACGGGCACGATTATCTCCCGCCAGACGGCAACGCAGTTCGACTCTTCAGCGCTCGGCAAAAGAGACCCCCTGGCGCTCGCCAGAAGTGACCCCCCCGATCATCTACCCGCTCAACATGGGCCGCTGGGGGCTGGGGCCCCAGCACGATGACGGTCACGGAGGCGGGGTGCGGAAGAGGGTCATCCATGGGAGCCGAGGTAGAGCGGACCATCCCATCACGCAAGTGAGCCCGACCGGATCGCTACTCCGGTCGGGCTCGGGTCATCCACGGTCGCCATCGGCGCCACGGCAAAGGGTCAAGCAGTGCTCGGATTCCGAAGCGACGGGCCCTCGATCCGAATCGTGTTGCAACGGTGACGGAGACGGTCCAGCAGCGCCTCAACCATCGGCTTCTGACCGAGAAAGCCGTACCACTCTTCGTAGTCGAGGTTGGTACTGATGATGGTCGACTTCCGACCGTACCGCTCCTCCATCAGCTTGAAGAAGATGTTGCTCTGCTCAGGACGAAGGTTCAGGTACCCCATCTCATCGATCACCAGCAGTTCGATGCGACACAGCCGATCCAGCAGCTTGCGAGACGACCGGTCGGCGAGGCTGGCGTACATCTCGTCGAACAGCTCCTGAGCCTTGATGAACAGACCCCGGTGCCCCGATTCCAGCGCTTTCAGCAGCAGCCCGATGCTCAACCCCGTCTTGCCTACGCCAGTCGGACCGACGAACACGATATTCCCGGCCCGACCGAGGAAGTCCAGCCGAGCAAGCTGTTCGATGACCGCCCTCTGCACACCTGGCTGCCGGTCCCAGGGGAACGACTCCAGGGCCCAGTGCTCCGGCAGCTTCGCTCGCCTGATCCGGTGACCCAGGAACCGCATCTGTTGGGTCTGGTACTCCGCCCGGAGCAGGCGGCTCAGAAAGTCCGCATAGCTGGGGCCCTCCCTCTCCGCGCGTTCCAGGTGTTCAGACAGAATCTCCCGGATCCGGCGCAGCTTCAGCCCGCGCAGGAGTTGGTCCAGATCATCATCCATGATCACTCTCCTTGTCTATGGGAAGTCGAAAGAAGTCGCCGGCCACCCGTTTGAGCACCATTTTCTCGATGCGGCCCAGATCCAGCAGGCGATACTCCAAGGCCCGCTGAACTGCCGAGACCACCGCCTCGGTCGGGTACTCGACGTAGAGTCGGTGCAAACGTCGGATGGTCCGGGCGGCCCGACCGCCGTGGCGGGCGCGCAGCGCATCGACAAGGGCACCCAGCTCCGGGGAGGCCGCCCGCAGCACCTTCTCCTCGGGTAGGGGGGGCGGCGCAGGGTGGCGGCGGCGACCCCGATGTTCGGGAAGGGTCTGTCGCTTGCCTGCGCCATAGGGAAGCTTGTCGTGACGCTGCACCAGCTGGTGACCATCAAAGATCCGGATCACACGGCGGTGTTCATGCACGGTCACACGGCGTCCGATCAGCACCTCATCGACCGAGTAGCGGTTGGTGTGCAGGTTGACGTGGCCCTCGGTGTCAATACGTCGGTGATGAAGATCGTAGACTTCGGGGATGTGCAGCGGAAGAGGTTGTAGGGCGTTGATTTCGGCCGCGAACAGCTCTCGCGGGCTGGCCTTGAGGGACCGCTTCCAAGTGGTGTTCACCTTGTCGCACCAGGCCAACAGTTGGGTGTTGAGATCGCCCAGATCGGAGAATGACCGGCCGGCGTAGAAGTTGTTCTCGATATAGTCGAAAGGGCGTTCCACCCGTGCCGAACGGTTGGCATCGCCTTTCTCGTGGGCCACGAATGTGGTCCCGAATCGCTCACCGAAGGCCACCATCGCAGGGACGATCTCAGCATCCCGTCCGGTCCCCCGCAGCACGATGACGTTGCTGTTGTCCAGCATGCATCGGCGGGCAGCGCCGCCGAAGTACTGGACGCCCTCGGTCAGAAAGACTCGTGCGCCGAATCGGTTCCAGCGCCCGAAGCACTGGGCGTAGATCATCCGCGAGTAGCACAGCACCAGACTTGCGCACTGCAGAGACTTCCATCTTCCACCGACCTTGATGGTGTGTGGAGACGTGTCGTGCTGCATCTCTTCGCCGAGGTCGAAGTGGTATCGACCGACGCGTTGCTTCGGCTTGTTGCCGATGTCGTGACGACGACAGAATGCAGTCAGCGTTGGGTACGCCACCTCGACGCCCTCGGCGGCCAATTCCTCGACGACGCGAACACGGTTGCCACCACAGGCCGCATGCAGTTCCCGGATCCGGTCGATGTGCGGCGCCAGGAGTTCGTCTCGCTCCAGATTCGGCACCGTCGCCTCTCCCGACCGCAGCACCCGGCGCACGGCGTTGCGCGACACGCCCAGGTCGGCCGCGATCTTCTTGCTGCCGTGGCCCTCGCGTTTCAGGCGTAGAATCGCCGTCCGGGTGTCAAGGTCCAGCATCCGCCACCTCTCGGTCCATCAGCTCGACCAACCCGGCGAAGGCCAGCCGGGTCTCCTGCCAGCTTCGTCGCGCCGTGGCGCGACCGGCTCGGTTCGCCCGGGCGAACGCCCCCGCGCGCAGCCGACGGCGGAGCTTGCCGCACAGCCCACACAGCGCCTCCAGATCGCTCGCCAGCTTCTGCCCCTCGTCGCCCAGGCCCTTGCCAGCGACAGCCGCGTCGGCCTTGAGGAACAGCAGCGGGTGCGTCACCAAGCGCTCCCGTAGGGTGTCATCGCCAGCCCGCCAGGTCGCATACAGCCGCGCGAGCTGCCGAACGCTCACGGATTCTACGCCGAGGCTCGCCACCAGATGCTCGCAGTGCGCTGCGTTGGCCCGGGCCAACGGAACCAGTGACTTCATCGCACCCTGAGGCGAGATGATCCCCCGGCGCACTGCGGCTTGCGCCGACTCAGGCAGTGCCGTGACCAGCGCCAAGCGCTGACACACCCAACTCTTCGAGCGCCGTAGCATCCTGACCAGGTCGGCTTGGGACCGGCCGTGGCGCTCCACCAGCTCCGCCAGCAGCCAGGCATCCTCCAGGATCGATCGGCGCCGCGCAGCTTCGAGCCGCCAGACCTCGACCAGGGCGGTGGCCTCGGAGAGTGGAAGGACGGTGCTCTCGACTAGATCGTGGCCAAGGCGCCGTAGGGCCTTGATGCGCCGGTAGCCATCCACCAGCACCAGCCCATCCGCCTCGTCTTCAACGACCAGCACCGGGCTGTGTTGTCCCTCGCGGGCCAGCGATGCCTCCAGTCTCGCCTGCCGACCGGGGTCCGTGATGCGCAGCCCTGCGTACCGGAGCGTGAGTTCGCCGATTTCCACCTTCATGGGTCTGATCTCCTGGACGCATCCTCGGCCGCGAGGTGGCGACCAGAGAAGCCTCCACCTCTGATCTGCATTGAGGTCGCCCGAACCTCTACGTTCCAGGGCCGCTGCGCCCCACCAGGTCTCGCGGCGTCTGACGTGGGAGTCGGTTCGATTTCCTGGGTTGTTCCTTGCTTATCGCCGGGACTGCGTCTCGCGCGGTCGTGATGGGAAGTCGGCCTGGTATCAGGCCTTCTACCCGTGTTTTCGTTGGGACTGCGTCTCGCGCGGCGGCGACGGATAGTCTCGTGGCCTCCTCGATGGCGATGCGGGTCTCCAAGCCGACGGCGTCCTGCACAGCCTCCCAGTCCATCGCCCTGAGCGGGTCGGTCTCCGAGGCAGCCTCCCGCTGCTGCACCATCTTTCGCCGGAGCCGTTCCTCCCGGTCGTAGTTGGGGTTCTTCCTGTGCCACTGGGCGCATCGTCGTCGATGGAGCTCCCTGGAACAGTCCGCTCCGCATGTCTTCTGGTGCTTGACCGCGCGCGGGTTCGGCTCGAACCACCGCCGGCAGACGCTGCAGGGTCTCTTCCTGGCCATGCCGCCCTCCTCGACGCCGAGGATGGCGGGGGCCGTGGGAGGCCGGGACTACCTCATGTCAGGGGGGTCACTTCTGGCGAGCACGAGGGGGTTCATTCTCGCGAGCGCTGAAGGGGGCATGCATCCTCCACGTCAGGAGAAGCACGAATATCCCGTTTTAGCCATAACCGGAGCCACTGAAAGATAACCATCCCTTACCCGCCCAGGAGCTTCT
>CAZANL010000502.1:0-4160 GCA_964486115.1 uncultured Planctomycetota bacterium | reverse complement strand
CTTGCCGGCGTCGGTCGTCGGGCCGGTAGACATGCCGCCGTGCAGCTTGCAGCGGGTCTTGTCGGGCACCGGCCCCCTCTTGCAGGGCGTGCCGGCGCGGGTTTTGGCGCTGCATTTCTGGGTGTCGTTCATGAGGTTCGCTTTCAGATATATGAATACTTATTCCACATCAGTGAATAGCTTCTAGTTCAGTCACCGGTCCGCAACATGCTAGTTCTGCGTGCTCGCGAACTCAAAGCCCACCACCACTGACAGCCTCCACCTCGACGCCGCCGCACTTGTTGTCAGTTTCCCTCAGTCAGTCGGCGCTGTGCCTTGTCCAGCCCGCGTAGCATGTCATCAACCTGCGCCTTGTGCTCAAGGAGAAGCTCCCGGAATGAATCAAGCTCCTGGGGCTGTCGCGCATAGAAGAACCCGATTCCGTCGGAGTACATGAAGCTGACCCACGCGCCCTCACAGCACTGGAAGTAGACCGGCTCTCCGCTGGCGAGCAGCTTTGCAGCCGTCTCGTGCATACACAACTGACCAAAAAGGGGATGATCCTTGTCAGGATCGAGATAAGCCCCTGGCTCCAGCGCCCTGAGTCGCTCGAGTAGTACGGCCTCCTCCTTCTCATCCTTGGAGAGATCATCTGTTCGGTGCTCGGTCATGTCATACCTCCCTATTGTGCCCGAACCTCAGGCGTGTGATGCCCCTCTTGGATAGGTCGGGGCAGTGTTGATCAACCCACGTCCTCAACGGCCTGCAGCATTTCACCCACATCGTGTCGAGCAGGAGCGCATTCTCTGTGTCCACACTCGCTCGTAGCTTCGCCAGCGGAATTTCTCGACTCGTCACGGACGCCACCTCTCCCTCGGCTCATCACTCCCGGCGTCCAGCAACTCGCCATCGAACTCCTTCTTAACGGCGTGGATCGCCCGAATCTGGTCTGGGGGCATCTTCACCAGCCGCCGCAACTCGGACTTTTTGTAGACGACCTCTGCGGTCGCCTCGGGCACCACGGTAGTGTCGGCCACCCACACGACCACTTCGCCCAGTAGGCGCGACCTCACACGGACGGGTCGCTCTGCGAGTAATTCGGAGAGGGGGCCGTCCTCCCACTTCTGGGGCAGGTGCCTGCTTCTATCACCCGCGTAACCGGTCAGAGTCTCGACTTCCTCGCGAGTGACCTCGCCCGCGCCATACGCGGCCTGAGCCTCCTCGAGAACGCCGTACAACTCTTCCCACGTGCTGGCCCCTCGGGCTTGCTTGCGCAGACTGACGGCTCGACTGTGCGCCACTAGCCCTGTCTCCTCTGGTAGCCACGTGACAGCTTGCCGCGCTACGTCCAAGTATCTGCCCATCACATCAGCCTCTCAGTTGCGCGGAAAGCGATATAAGCGACATAAGTCCCGGCTTTCCGCGCTTATATCGCTTTTCGCGCAGGTATACGCCATCGTTCCACGGGCCGTCCGCCGCTCACCTCATCCACCTGTTCTACGAGCCCAGCGGACTCCAGCAAGGCAAGCCCCCTACCGATTCGCTCAGAGCTTTGGTGCCGCTTGAACAGGTCGCGGATCTCTGTCCGCGTCAGTCCTTCCGGGACGAGAGTCAGTTCGCGCATGACCCGGTCAGCCACTGCGTCGCCAGTCGCCGTGCCGAAGATCCAAGCGGCGGACCGCTCGCAGTATTCCCACAGCGCCAGCGCCGCCAGTAGATGCTCGGTGCGGATCACGTCGGCACGGTCCAGCAGCGCGTATGTCAGCGCCAGGCGGACGACGTGTGCTTCCCCTCGTGCAGTCACCGCTCCAAGCAATCCGGGCTTGCCTTCGGACAGGTTGGCGTACACGCTGTGCCACATTGCGCGGGCCTCGCTGTCAAACTTGAGCCTGCCACACGCACGAGAATGCTCAGTGGCCTGCTTGAGCCGTTGAAGTAGCGGCGCGAAGTCCACTGACTCGATGCTGCCCCCTTCGGGCAACGTCTTCGATCGGCGCACAGCCGCCCACAGAAACCGATTGGCGAAGCCGTTGCCTTGCTCGGTGGAGTCGAGGTATCGCAGCAACTCTTCTCGCGTGATGTGGCCTACTATCGAGATGTGCGCCCCTGTCGCCACCGCGGGGGAGTTCTTCACGAGCGTCTGCAACCTGTCACCGTCCCAGGCTCGACGTAGAGTTGGGGACAGGGTGTTTCCGTCGCGGCCCAAGATCCGCAATACAGAGGCGTACTCACCCTCAATCACCATCAGCCGCTTATCCGCCACACCAGCGTCAGTTTCGACCGTCTGGTATTCCGTTATTCTGCCCGATTTCTTGCCGCCCTCGCGCACGGGCTCCTGCCGCTCTATGGGATCGCGTACAGCCCAGATCAACCCCTCACCCGAGGATAGCCCGGACGGCTGACGTTCGGTTGCCCAAGCATCATCGACACGGCGTAGAACACCCGATACCTGCTGCCAAGATGAACCCTTCCGTGCCTTCGACGATGCGCCGACCATGACCACGAAGTGACGAGCCGGATGCTTGCACGCCTCGACTTCGTAGTAAGATCCGGCGCCGATCACGGAGCCGAACCCCGTTAACACTTGCAGCAACAGCGCCACCGGGTCCGATTCGGTATGTGGTTCGATCTCTCGTACGATGTCCCCTGCTAGCCCGTAGTACGCTGCCTCGTCGGGCGCCTCCGGCCACTCGTCGGCACCCGCCCTCACCGTGTCCGTCGGAGACGCGCACGTCTGCGCCGCGTCCACTGCGGCGCGTACGGCATCAATGCCGTAGTGCCGGGCCATGTCATTGAAGTCCGTGACATCGTCCAGCCGTTCAGGTAGAGCCAGGCGTGCACCAACACTCTGAGCGGCCTCCGTGGCCTTGGACCGACCTGGATTGCCATCTACGTCCGGGTCATCGTCGCCGCAGACGATCAGAGGCAGGTCCGGGTATCGCTCGTGCAATTCCCCGACTACTGATTGGAGATTACCGGCGTTGAAGGCAACGGCGACCGGATGGCCTGTCGCCTCATGGACGGTTGCGCCGGTCGCGAATCCTTCGACGATGCACAGCGCCTTCGCGCCCGAGGTGTTACCGATCGCACAGTATCCGCCCTTCACTTCACCGCCAGCCAGAAACATCTTGTCGCCGTTCTGATCGATGAACTGCAGCGACCGGAGGACCGTGCCGAGGCGCACAGGCACAATCAGCCGACCGTCGTCATGCTGCCGTATTCCGTGGGCTGTGACGCCCTTGCGGACGAGGTAGGAGTGTTCATCTGCAGCCGATCTCGCAGCGTTCCAGAGCCTCTCCGCCTCTGTCGCGGCTTCGGCCTGGCGCCGGGCCTTGTCGTCCTCGCGCACCTTGCGGGTGGCGGCAGTCTTGGCTTCTTGCGCGACCTCCTCGGCTGCACTCAACGGCCGCTCAAGCGTTGCCCTCCAAGACTGCTCCACGCCAGTGCGCCAGCAGCCGAAGCGCCCGGTCGGAACTCCGTCCAGGTGGAGGACGTACCATCCGGCGTCGTCGCCTCGTCTCCCAGCGGACGCGAAGCGATGGAGGGCACCATCCGCGACTATCTCCTCTGGCGGATGCAATCCGGCTGACCTGATCGCCTGACTGAATGTCTCGATGACCAAACCACCCGTCGGCGCGACTTGATCGCGATGCGCCTGTCTGGCGGCCGTCATCTTAGCGAATCCGGGTGTATGGCACGCTGAGCACGAGCCTGAGCGCGGCGCCGCTCAGGCGTATCGGCGTACATGTCGCGAGGGGTGCAGCCTACCGCGTGCAGTACATCGATCTCCCTGCAGCCGGCGAAGCAGTGCAGGTGCGTGACGCCACCCTTGGTCAGCAAGACGGACAGAGAGGGGGTCTGCTCGTCGTGCGCTGGGCAGCAAGCGAAGAAGTACCCGATTCTGCTGCCGCGGACGCCGGGCTGTGCCCGTAGCGCGTCCCACGCCCTGGGGAGGGGGTCAGTGGTCCTCATTGGACGGCCCCAGCGTCACGTGCGGCGGCGCAAGCCTCAATCCACTCGGTGACCTCTTCCTCGAGCCAGCCGACGGCGCGGGGTCCGAGTTTGACGGGCCTCGGAAATCGGCATTCCTGGATGGCGGCGTACAGCGCCGAGCGGCCGAGTCCCGTACGTCGGCTGACCTCCGGGCGTCTCAGGATCTGTTTTGGCATTGGTAGATCTCC
>CAZANL010000501.1:0-4168 GCA_964486115.1 uncultured Planctomycetota bacterium | reverse complement strand
CTCAGACAGTCGAGCATCCCGGTGAGATAGAAACCGAACTCTCCGAACTGTTCGACTCGCTATGAGCCGGCCACCCGAGTCAATTCCTCCAGCGAGGTAATGCCCCGCCGCACCTTGTCCAGCCCGTCGGAAAGCAGCGTGGCTGCACCAATCTGCCTCAGGTGCTGGTAGATGTGTTGTGGCTGGGCACCTTCACGAATCATGCTGCGCACCTCCAGATCGCAAACCAGCAGCTCGAAGATACCGATACGGCCCCGATACCCTGTTCCATGGCAAGATCGGCAGCCAACGGGCTGACGCACCCGGGACAGGCTACCGGCGGGGAGATCCAGCTGATCGACTAGGTCTGGATCGGGTGGGCTGGAGACCGAGCAGTGCGGACAGAGGGTGCGAACCAAACGCTGAGCCAGCACCGCCTGGAGACCCTCGGCAATCTGACCCATCTCCAGCTCCAGGTCGATCAACCGAGTCAATGCCAGCGCCGTATCCTGGGCGTGCAGCGTGGTCAGCACCTTGTGGCCCGTCAGCGAAGCCTCGAGTGCGATCTGGGCCGTCTCCTTGTCGCGGGCCTCGCCGATCAGCAGGATGTCGGGATCCTGGCGCAGGCTGGAACGGAGCGCCGACGGATAGCTGACGCCGACTCGCTCGTTGATCTGGATCTGGGTCGCGCCGTCGATCCTGAACTCGACCGGATCCTCGATCGTCATGATGTTCTCGCTGCCCGAGTTCAAGGATTGCAGCGCGGCGTGGAGCGTCGTCGTCTTTCCGCTTCCGCTAGGCCCACACACCACCACAAGCCCATGCGGGGTGTTGAGGACCGACTGCCAGTTCCTGAGCAGGTCGTCCGGCATCCCGAGCTGTTGATCGCTCAGCGGCGCCAGAGTCTGGTCCTGAACGCGGATAACCAGCTTCTCCCCATCGATCCCCGGTATGCAGGACACTCTGAACTCCACCCTGGAATTGACCAGGAGGCCCGAGAAGCGGCCATCCTGCGGTTTTCGTTTGCAGGCCACGTCCATCTCGCTGAAGGCCTTGACGCTGTTGATGAACGCCCGCCCCTCATCACAGGTCAGGGAGGACTTTTCGAAGAGAATCCCGTCCACCCTGAATCGGACCCGGAACTCGCTGGCTTGAGGTTCGATGTGAACGTCGCTCGCACCCTCCTTGACGGCCTGTTCGAGCACCCGGCGACCCGCGGCAACGATCGGGATCAGTCCCTCCTCGGGTACCTCGTCCTCCAGCCACAGATTGCTCCCCGGTTGCAATACCAGTTGGTCGGCAATCTCCGACGGACGAGCACGTCGAATGCGTCGCAGCTCGATCCAGGCGACCGCCGCCAGCGTGACGCCTCCGAGAACCCAGGTCGCAGACCGGCCGAGGAACAGTCGAGTGGGACAGCTCAGCAGGATCAGCAGCGCCATTGAAAGGGGCACGACGTTGCTCCCGAGCCCGCTGCGCAATGACGTCTCGCGCGACAGGCCGAACACGTCGATCAGCTCCTGTTTACGACCCCATTCGATGCAAAAACTGACGCCGGCTGCCAGCAGGGCCATTCCGATGGCCAGCAGCACGAGGAACAGGCCCGCGTCGATCAGACTGGCCACCCCCAGAGTAGCCAGCGCAGTCAGACGAAAGGGGTCTCGCCAGAATGGACGATCAGCGGACAGCGGTAGCCGCTCAGGCAGTGGCTGCGGTTCGGCTTGCGCGCTTGACGTGACCTGACTCGTTGGCGGCTGGTCAGCCTTGGCCAGCAGGTAGCCCAGGCGCTCCGACATCTCAGCGACAGACTGGTAGCGCTGGGTCATGTCGAAATCGAGCGCCTTCAAGATCAACTCGTCCAGGCCGGGTGGCAACGCTGTGTAGCTCGACGGCGCCTCGAATCGGCCGGCCGGCGCCACCCCGGTCAACATCTCGTAGAACAGCATCCCCAGGCCATAGACATCAGTGGCGGGAGTGGTCACCGAATTGCCGACCAGCTGCTCCGGCGCCCCGTACTGCAGGGTGCCGAGGATTTCGCCGGGCAAGCTGAGGCGCCACTCGGGGCGATCGTCCTGAAAGTAGGCGATGCCGAAGTCGGCCAGCTTGACCTGCTCCGACTCGGTGATCAGCACATTCTCCGGCTTGATGTCCCGATGAATGATACCCTGTTCGTGGGCCAGCTCGAGCGCCGAGCAGAGCTGGGTGATTATCTGACCCGCTTGGGCCAGGTCGATCGGGCCGCGATGGAGGCGATGGCGCAGGTTCTCACCTTCGATATATTCCATGGTCAGGTAGCGCAAGCCGCCCGGGCCCGTGCCGTTGGAGTAGACCTTGACGATGTTGGGATGATCCAGCTGGGCCAGCGTACGAGCCTCCCGCTCGAAGCGTTCCTGAAATCGCACGGATCGTCCCAGTTCGGGCAGCATCACCTTCACCGCGACCTGTCGATCGAGAGCTTCTTGCTGCGCCACGAAGACCCAGCTCATCCCTCCGCTGCACAGCAGCTGGAGCAAACGCGCACCCCCCAGTCGGTCCCCGACCTTCAGCGGGGCTACCGTCGTGGGCTGCTGCCCCAGAGAGGACGTCACCGTCCGGGCCATGCAGCGGGGGCAGCACGGGCCCGCATCGACGGGGGCTGAGGGCAAGATCATGCGCTGCCCGCCGCAGTTGGGGCAGCTGTTCAACTCGCTGACAGTCATCACATCATTATCCTTTGCGTCATGGCTACCTACCTGATCGCAGTTCGGCGGGCCACGTTACAGAAATAATGACCTTTTTCTGTCTCCCTGCCCACCTGGGCAGGCAATCAGTAGCGCAATCCGTGCTAGATCGTACGGTCTGGGCTCGACACATCAGGGCTTCAACACTCGTCCAATCCCTTGATCAAGCGGCGGACCAGGGCCTTGAGCGCCGCGTTGATTTCCGCGGGTCCCGCCTCTTCGTGCCAGGCCAGCTCGGAGATCACATCCTCCCAGCGACGAGAACTCAGCAGCAGCTTGATCCTGTCACGCAGCAAAGTGTCGGCCCCCAGCAACGCCATCGCCAGCTGATCGGTGGGCAGCGTACCCAGCAGACGGGCCAGCTGCGTCTCCTCGGTGGTCCGCGAGACCAGACTCTCGAAAGAGGGCCCTCGGGAGGATGTGCGCTGCGCGGCGGGCTGATCCTCGTCCGGCTCTAGCGGGGATCTCAATCGTTCGAGTGTCTCGCGCAGGGAGTCCAGCAAATGATCCGGGACATTACCGCTCTTCATCCGCGACATCTCGTCCAGCAGATCGTGGCGGGTTTGACCGGTTCCAGCAGAGGCGATCATGATGGCCGCGACGTCCGTCGCCGCATTGCAGACAACGGCCGCCAGCGTCCCCAGGTCGAGGGTCGCGGCCAACCGCGCCAGCTGTTGAGGGTCACAGTCGCTGAGGAAATCAAGCCCACCGACAGCCAGACTGGATGGAGGCGCCAGATCGATCACCTCGGTCAACTGGCCCAGCTCGTCAGCCACACGCTCCCGCTCTCGCACCAGATCCGGAATCTCCAGCCGGAGAAGGATCATCTCACGTGCGAGCTGAATCACGATCGGGTCGGGTAGACGAACGAAAATCTCCAGCAGCTGCCGCCGGTTGATGAACAGCATGATGCGTGCGGCCTTGCGTACGCCATGTTCCATCTGCAGCAACCGCCGAATTGCCCGTTCGGGACCGGTCGTGATCGACACGCCCCAGGATAACGATCTCCGGGCCATCCCGCTAGCCAGACCACAGAGAAGGGGAACGAGCAGTGCCGCATTGGCCTTTCCGGTTGAGAACTCTGGGAGCGATCTGCTGGGAGCAGACGTATCCGCGCGGGCTGCAGGTATGGCGACACATCAGCCCCTGTGGTATGTATGTATCGCGTCAGAGGAGCTAGCAGAAACGGCTCCAGGGCCGGCAGGCGAGCAGCCAAGGAGCTGCGCCCGGCACACCCAGACGGCCCTGCGCCACTCCTCCTAATATTTGCGCTGAACCAGGACGGTATGGTGGCAGAGACTGTTCCCCTCAGATGGCAATGTTCTGACGGTGAGAGTGCAGCGCTGGCCAGGGCGCTCGGAGAGGGATTCCGGCTCGAAACCGGCGACCGCGAGTGCCTGGAGGTTCACCTCTACGACAGTCTGCACCGCAGCTTCATCACGCATCAGCAAGCATTGGTTCGGATCGGC
>CAZANL010000500.1:0-4177 GCA_964486115.1 uncultured Planctomycetota bacterium | reverse complement strand
GGGGCACCCGCAGCAGCTTGCGGGTTGCCGAGGCCCGCCCTCCCAGATATAGTGGTTCAACCTGTCCAACCACTCGTTAGGAGTCACCGTGGCACAACTCCGCTGGCCAGGGGCGCCGATAGACCTACAGACAGTCGGCTGGCTCGAGTTGCAGTTGTTGCTCGCTGACGACGCCTGGGAGACCGGCATCCAGCTGGCACAGCAGGATGCGGTGCGCTCAGTCGAACGCCTTTCACCTGCGGGTATCTGCTGTGTCGTGGAAGATCAGCAGCAGGCGCACGACGTCACACTGAACACCGATGGGGCCGACTGTTCCTGTGACGATCCTCAGCTCTGCGCCCACATCGGCGCCGCGCTGGCCGTCTGGATCGAGGAGCGCGCGGTCTTTGGCGACCCTCAGGGAGACGACGCGGCCTTGGGAGCTCTGGTCGGCTTGCCGGACGTGCTGACAGGCATTTTCCGCAACAACGCCGTCCGCGCGCGAATCGATATCGACCTGGGGGAGAGACCGGACGTCCTGCTCGACATCTGTGGCGACGGCGGCATCAGCGGGTCGCTACGCCTACCGCCAGAGCATCTCTGCGAGCTGCTCAAGATGGACGCCGCGCAGCTCGACATGGGCCAGAGACTCCAAGACGCGCGCCGCCCAGGCGAGCCGCTGACACCTCATGTTCACGCGACGTACGATGAGCACGAGGCGATCTGCCTGGACAAGCGCTACCGGGCAGTCGACGGAGAATCGATCCCCCTGGCCCAGCTGCAAGAGGCCGGACCTGAAGGCGGCTGGGCCTGGCACCAGAGCCACCTCCACCCGGTCCAGTCCACCCCCGATTCGCTGCGCAGGGCCTGGCTCGGACCGGACCGCATCACCGGCGATCAGATCTTCGAGTTCATCAGGACCGAGCTACCGGCCCTGCGCCGTTCCGACCAGTTCAGCGCGAGCGAGGAATTGCAACGCGCCGAGGTGGTGCGCGACCTGCAACTGGTCGAGGTCAGCGTCAAACGACAGGGCGCTTCCCATTGGTTCTACCTCGAGCCACGGTACAGCGCGGGCGAACTGAACATCGCGCTGGACGAACTGCGCCGTTGGAGTGAAGAAGGGCGAACCCGCGTCCGCCTCGGCCACCTGTGGGTCGAGCTGCCCTCCGCTGCGGAGCTTCAGCGCAACGGGGCGCCGTTCGGTGTGGGCAACCGGGTCTCCGCAACCACACTGCTCCAGCTTTCCGCCGAATGGGAAGGACGGGTAGAGATCGACGCCAGCCCCAAGACCCGGATGCTGATCGATCGACTCCGGGGAGCCGTGTCACCACAGCCGACTGACGCACCGGAGGGCCTGGTCTCTGGCCTCCGCGGCTATCAGCTGCAGGGGTATGCCTGGATGTCGCTGCTAGCCGACCTCAAGCTGGGTGGCATCCTGGCCGATGACATGGGGCTGGGCAAGACGCATCAGGCAATGGCCTTGCTCGCTAGACGGCACGCCAGCGCCACCGGACGCCCCAGCCTGGTGGTCTGCCCACGCTCGGTGCTCGACCACTGGGAAGCCAAGCTGGCCGAGCACGCTCCGTCCCTGAAAGTCCGCCTGCATCACGGCAGCCAACGCCACCGCGGACGGGACAGCAATGCCCAGGTCTGGATCACGACCTACGACACCCTGGCCCGCGACTGCGACTCGGTCTTCTCGGTCCGGCCCTGGGAGTTGCTCCTCCTGGACGAGGCGCAGCGAGCCAAGAACATCCGCACACGAATAGCCCGCTCGCTTCGCGAGGTGCAAGCGAACGCCGCCTTCGCCCTCACTGGCACCCCGATCGAGAACTCGCTGGAGGAGCTCTGGGCACTGTTCGACCTTCTGCTGCCGGGCTATCTCGGTCGCAAGAAATCGTTCCAGGAACGGTTCCAACGCCCCATCGAAAAGGAGGACGACCGGGTAGCCCGGATGCATCTGGGGCGCCTGGTCCGCCCTTTGATCATGCGGCGGCTCAAATCGCAGGTGCTCGACGACCTCCCAGAGAAGATCCAGGACAGCCGCAGTTGCAGCCTCAGCGCCCAGCAGGAGGTGCTCTATCGCCAGGTATTGGAAAAGCGGACGCCACGCATCATCGAGAACCTGGAAAACCAAGGTACCCGCATCGACTACATCCACATCCTCGCGGCGCTGACTCGACTCAAGCAAATCTGCGACCACCCGGCGCTGGTGCTCGACGTGCAGGAACAGGGCGAGGATCCCTTGGCGCTCGATTGCGGCAAGTTCGAGCTGTTCACGGAGCTACTCGACGAGGCCCTCTCCGGCGGCCAGAAGGTGGTCGTCTTCAGCCAGTACCTGACGATGCTCGACCTGATGGCGCTCCACCTGGACCGCCGTGGCGTCCCGTTCACCGGCCTGCGCGGATCGACGGTCAACCGAGGCGGTGTCATCCAGCGCTTCCAGCAAGACGGTGAGTGCAAGGTATTCCTGGCCAGCCTGATGGCCGGGGGCCTCGGAATCGATCTGACAGCGGCCTCAGTGGTGATCCACTATGACCGCTGGTGGAACCCCGCCCGCGAAAACCAGGCGACCGACCGGGTCCACCGAATCGGCCAGACTCGTGGCGTACAGGTCTTCAGGCTGATCACCCGCGGGACGATCGAGGAGCGCATCGCAGAGTTGATCTGCCAGAAGGCAGCCCTCGCTGACGGGCTGATCGATTCCGAACTGGGCGCATTGCGCGCCTTCTCGCGAGAAGAGCTGATCAGCCTGTTGAAAACCCCGAGCCCTTCAGAGAATTACGTTCTCGGCCCGCAGCCCTAGCGATCTGCGCCACCCACCTCAGCGCCGCTTGTATGCAATAATGGCGTAGGCCCTGCGTCGATGGTTTCTCTGGAGCACACTAGAATGTACCTCAAACTCAAGGCGGAAGAAGTGGTCAGAACGGCCAGCCTACTGCAGCGGCGCATCCAAGAGCGCTTCCCAGACAGCAGCCTGGCCAAGATCGCTGTCGAAGTGGTCTCGGTTTCAGGGGCGGCAGTGGACACGGTCCACCGACTGGGCCGGCCGATGTGGCTGCTCAGGCTGATCAACCTGGCCTTCCTTCTCCTGACCAGCGGTTCCTTGGTCTACGTGCTCGTCGCCCTGGAGTTCAAGCCGGCAGGCAACATCAAGAGCCTCGTCGACTTCATCCAGATACTCGAGCCCGCACTCGGTGCGATCGTCTTCGTCTCGGCCTTCGTGCTGCTGGTCTGGGGCGCTGAGATCCGGGTCAAACGCGGCCGCGCATTCGAAGCGCTGCATGAGTTACGGTCCCTGGCCCACACCATCGACATGCATCAGCTGACCAAGGACCCGGGACGCTACCTGTTCAGTGGGGAGGACACCCTGTCCTCCCCGAAGCGGGTGATGACCCCGTTCCAGCTCAACCGCTACTTCGACTACTGCAGCGAGATGCTCAGCCTGATCAGCAAGATCGCTGCGCTCTACGCTCAAGGCTTCAGCGATCCCGAGGCGCTCGAAGGCGTGGACCAGGTCGAGATGCTGACCACCGGACTGTCACGCAAGATCTGGCAGAAAATCATGGTCCTCGACCGCTATCTGCAAACGCAGACTCAAGAGTAGCTGTCGACCTGTCTGATGCCAAACTCCCCGCGTGTATTCGCAGGCTAGGCGCGACATATCCAGCGGATGGCGACCCGGGAGGGAACCGCCTCGAAACACGTCAGGCAGAGCCTAATCTGGCGCCTCAGCGAACGCGCCGCCCCTGATTTCGCCGAACGTTACACCCTGGCTCGATCCGCATCAGCAACAGACCTGGCCCGCAGGCCTTTCCAGGCCTGCCCGATCGGATACCAGAGCTGCTCGACGAGGCGATCCGGGAGGCGCTCCTTCTCGTCAAGCCCAAACTCCCAGTTTGCAGAGGAACCCCGCGGCCGCTCGAACGTGCCGAAGACAATGTCCCAGAGAGGAAACACATCGGCCAGATTGCCATCTTTCCGGCAGGTGACCGTGTGGTGCCACGCATGGTAGTTCGGCGTCGACACCACGTAGGCCCACCAGGGGAACCCGGCTTGCAACTTGGGGAAATCCACGTTGGTGTGGTTGAGCGTATTCACCAGCCCCTTGGCCAGGAATGCCAGCAGCACGGCGTAAGCGTTGACGCCCAGCCCCAGAATGATGATCCCGTTGGTCACGAACTGTTCGACCCAGTAA
>CAZANL010000499.1:0-4177 GCA_964486115.1 uncultured Planctomycetota bacterium | reverse complement strand
CGGACTGCGCTACGAGGTGGTCGAGAATGGCGTCAAGGTGCAATAGGACGGACGCAGGCATGGAATGGAAATACGATGGGCTACGCGCCTGTCACGAACTGGTCGCCGAGGATGATTCGATTGCGGCGCGGATCTACGAGAGCGAGAAGCAGAAGACGGTGCGGCCGTTCCGCGCCAAGAGCCTGATCTCGGTATTCTTCTACGGTGAGCGTCGGCTCAATACCGTGGCGCGTCGCAACAAGGAGTGGGTCACTCACCAGCGATCCTTCAAGAACAAGGCAGAGAGAGAGAGTTATGTGGCCTGTCGCAAGCAGGAGATCGCTCGCTTCATCAGGCGACGAGTGGCCGAGGGGGGCGGTTAGATCGGGGGCCCGGAGGAGAGAAGGCGCCGCAGGTCCTCTTGGCCGAGGCGGGAACTCAGGCCGAGAAGAAAAAGAGGCAGGTTCTCTGGCCGTTCTCCAGGGGTGAGACGCGGAAATTCCAGAGCGTGGCGTCTGGATTGTCCTCCAGCCAGTTTTCGATCGACTCACGCACGTCGTACGCGTTACAGATCCGCTCGTCGATCTGTAGTCGGCTGGCCTCTATGCCTGTAGCGGCCGGGGAGGATAGCGAAGTCTCTGGTTCCTCTTCGTCCTCGCCTTCAGCGGTGCAGAATTTCTTCAGGTTGCAGTAGATCTGACTGATGTTGAAAAACTTGTTTGCATAACGATCCTCGATCTCCATCCAGCCGAAGCCACCGTCCATGATCGACTCTTCTCGCTCGCATATTTCGCGTGCCATGTCCTCGACCAGGTTCTGGTAGTAGCGGTTGACGATATCGAGCGCGAGGGAATAATCGTATTCTACCGACATGCGGCTAGTATTATGGCACTGCCGCAAAGCCGATTCAACCATCCGACTCCTTGGTGAAACCACTCATCGTACTCAATGTGGTGGGCCTGACGCCGAAGCTTCTGGCCCACGCCCCTCAGCTGTCGGCTCTGGCGGCCAGCGGTGGCACTGCGTTCTTGGAACCGGTGCTGCCCGCGGTGACCTGCTCGGTCCAGGCGTCGATGCTGACTGGAACACTGCCCCGCGAACACGGTGTGGTTGGCAACGGTTGGTACTTCGAGGAGCTGGCGCAAGTCTGGCTATGGCGTCAGAGCAACCATCTGGTCGCTGGGGACAAGGTCTGGGACATGGCTCGGGCACGCAACAGCGATTTTCGCTGCGCGCAGATGTTCTGGTGGTTCAACATGCACTCCAGCGCCGACATCGCCGTCACGCCAAGACCGGCTTATCTGGCAGATGGGCGCAAGATCCCCGATATCTACAGCCAGCCGGCTGAGTTGCGACCGAAGCTGCAGGCCGAGCTGGGTCGGTTTCCGCTGTTCAATTTCTGGGGACCGACTGCCGACATCGTCTCTAGCCGCTGGATCGCTGATGCGTCGCGCATCGTTTTCGACACCTACAGGCCGGAGTTGATGTTGGTCTACCTGCCGCACCTGGACTACAACCTGCAACGTCTCGGTCCCGATGATCCGGCGATACGTCAGGATGTCGCTCAGATCGACGCCGTCGCTGCAGGTCTGGCGGCCCACTGTCAGGCGCAGGGGGCCGGGGTGATCGTGCTCTCCGAGTACGGCATCGAGGCGGTATCGAGACCGATTCACATCAATCGGGTCCTGCGCGAGGCCGGCTTGCTGGCCGTCCAGGAGACCGTGGGGGGCGAGCTGCTCGACGCGGGGGCCAGCCGGGCGTTCGCCGTGGCTGACCACCAGGTGGCGCATGTCTATGTTGCGGCGCCGGCAGACCTGCCGGCGGTGCGTGAACTGCTGGGCGGGATCGAGGGCGTCCAGCTGCTCGATCGACAAGAGCAGGCGCGCCATGGCCTTGACCATCCGCGCTCGGGCCAGCTGGTTGCCGTCTCGCCGCCAGGCGCCTGGTTCACCTACTACTACTGGCTACGGGACGAGCAGGCCCCCGACTTTGCCCGTACGGTGGATATCCACAACAAGCCCGGCTATGACCCGGCCGAGTTGTTTGTCGACCCCGAGCTGGTGGCCCCCAGTCTGCGCGTCGCCTGGCGGCTGCTCAAGAAGTCGCTCGGCTTTCGCAGTGTGTTCGACCTGATCTCCCTGGACGCGGGTCTCGTGAAGGGGTCCCACGGCAGGTTGCCGAGCACGCCAGAGGATGGGCCGCTGTTGATTTCGGACCAGCCGCTGGCTGCACAGACCCTCCCGGCTACGGGAGTGGCTGACTTGTTGCTGGAACGGCTGTTCGGCCCGGCCTGAGCTTGTCAATCAGGGTCAAGATGGCTAGAATCTCAAGACCGGACGAGTGTCACAAGGTGGGTAAATAATGAACGAAATGCACAAGGCGCTGCTGGACCAGATGGCGGACCAGCGAATTATCACCAAGGAGCGGCACGAGCAGATTCGTCTGACGGTCCTCCGGCGAGCTGAATCGGGTGAAGAGGTCAATCCCTTCCAGCTTCTGGTCGAGCAGAAATATGTCACTGCCGATCAGGTGCGCCGCCTGGCGCTGAGCATGGAGAAGGTGGTGGTCACTTGCTACAAGTGTCTGCGCCGGAGCAACCTGAGTAAAGACGGCTGGATTGGCACCTTCATCTGCAAGCACTGCACCGAGTCGGTTTCGATTCATCACTCCACCGCCGGCTTCGGCGAGGAGTTGTTGCCCAATCCTCCGGCGCGCGTGGTGGACAAGATCGTCGAGAAGCTGCTGACCAAGATGAAGCTGGCCAACTCCCAGCAGCTGGCCCAGGCGAAGAACTTTCGCAAGAGACGCATTCCACGGCCGACGCTGTTGAGCGTTATCTCGGAGATGGGACTGGTCGATCAGCAGCGGTTGATCCAGATCAAGGGGAAGGCGGAGGCGGTGTTCCGCAAGAAGGTCCCGGAGACGCCACGACTCAAGCAGGACTTCGAGCTGGCCTGCTTTCTGTGTCGCCTGCGGTTGGTCTCGCAGAAGGACCTCGGAGTTGCGTTGCAGCATCAGCTCAACCGTGCGATGAACGCGGGCTACGACTCTCTGCGGGCTTTGCTCCAGCAGAAAGGCTGGCTGACCGACTACCAGCTCAAGGAATTCTTGCCCCAGACGTTCGACCGTCAGTCCCGCCGCCTCGAGTTGCTAAACAAGGTGGGTGGTCAGCTCAATCCGGAGCAGGACGGCATCGATGAACCGGACTGGGAAGACAGCATGATCGAACTGGCCGAGGAGCTGGAGTCGACCGCCGACCTGAACGTCATCGACCTGGGGGTGGCACCGGAACCCGAGGAGGATGATGAACGCCCGGACGACTACAAGAAGCGGGACAACATGCTCAAGAAGTTCTATGACAAGGAACTGGGCGACATCAAATCGATGTCCGATTTGAAAGGGCGCCGGCACAAGTAGCCGCTGCCATCCCCGCGGGCCCGGGGTTTTGGGGGGCTGCGGTCAGCGAGGCTTTCGAGCCGGTCGATAGATCGCGACCTCCAGCCAGCGCACTCCCCACCTGCGAGCTTCGGCATGTGTCCGCATCCTCAGGTCGATGTGCAGGATGCCTTCCCGGCGCCAGCTTCGTCGCATCGCCCCGCCCGTGTCGTCAGTCTCGACGTAGCCGGCCTGTGGGACCCGCAGGATGCTCCCATAGGGAACCGCCTGCGGATCCACCGCCGCACCCCGCCCTCCAGCGTCCCGACCGATGGCGGTCCTGCCATTCGCGTGCACTCCGCAACAGACCCTGCAGGGGCAATACGCGGTCACCTTGGACCGCACTCGCGCCAGGAGCATGAATTCCTGCCACTGCCTGGCTGAGCCGGCGCCAGCAGTGGGGCCGCATGACAAGGCCAGCGTGCCCATCACCAAGATCTGTATTGCGCTGCGCATCTGCGTGTCCTCCGCATACCCTTGAATTTCCCTTACGTCCTGATGATACGGGGGGGTGGGACACCAGCTAGGTATTACTCTCCCTCAGGTTGGCCTAAGTGGATGTTGAGCAAGAGGCTATGCTTTCGAACCGGAGGGCCCGGGTCGGGTTCTACTTGACATCAAATGCCGGTTGAATATAGTGGCCGGGCGTTTCCGGGCGATTAGCTCAGTTGGGTAGAGCGCCACGTTGACATCGTGGAAGTCACTGGTTCTAGTCCAGTATCGCCCACCAGCAAGTACGCAAGCCCTCGGAGTTCCTCTCCGG
>CAZANL010000498.1:1892-4180 GCA_964486115.1 uncultured Planctomycetota bacterium | reverse complement strand
GAGTTTCGGGTCATCATGTTTGGGGCTTGGCACGCCTCTTGCAAATATCCTCGATACCATCAGCAACGATGTGTCGCTCGGCAGCTCGGGGGGGAAGTCGTGGCGGCGCTCGGATGGTACAAAGGCCGCAGCTTGTAGCTGCGGCCTTTTCGTTTAACGTGTCGCGCCAGCCCGAACCGGAGTCAGTTCCTGGTGACCAGTTGGCAGTATTTGCAGGGCCGTCCGTAGCGCTGGATCTTGTTCTTGAGCTCCCGGTCCAATTCTCCGGGTGTAGTCCGGGTAGGTGTTTGTCTTGATGATCTGCGGCATGTGGCCGACGAGCCACTCTTCGCCGAGTTCTTTCAGCTTTCGGGAGAGTTCTTCCGCCTTCGGTTTCTCCCCGGTGCTTTTCAGCTTCCCCACCAGGAGGATGGCTTTCTTGACCCGCTGCTGGTACGCATTCTCGGTCAGCTTGTGATGCCTGCGGATGGCATTGGACATCCACTCACGGAAGGCCAGGTGCGCCGGGCTGTGGAATGCGATGCGGCTGGATTTCTTGTCAGTGCCCTTGTTTTGGTTGAAGATCTTTGGCAGGAAGTGCTGGCCGAGCTGAAAGGCAACCCGTTGCTGACCTTGCCGTCGATGACCGACCAGCAGCGGGTGGAGGATGCCCATCACTCCAGGAACCTTGTAGGACTTCAGCTGCTCCAGGATCTCGGTCTGCTTCTTTTTGTTGAAGTCGCCTGTCCCGAAAGCGAGTTCATGGGCCACTTTTTGAGCCGCCTCCATGCGTTGCGTCGACGTCATCTTGTCGACTTTGCTGGTGCGGGGCGGCTTCTGGCCGGTGGGTTGGCGGTTGGTCGGTTGCCTCTGGGCCAGTATGCTGCGGCACTCCTGGATGAAGCGGTCCAGCTCACGGAGGCTGGGCAGCTGGGGTTTTTCTTCTGCCGATAGCATTGGAACGAAGCCCAACACTGACAGCATGACCAGCAGGTGTGTGTGTCGCATGCAGCTACTCCAGAGGGCTGAACAGCCAGAGCGTATCAGACGCTCGGGAGTCAGGTCAATCAAGCTGGCCCACAAAGCTCGGTTGTGTGTCCGCTGATGTGCGCCGCTGATTTCGTCGATATTGGCTGGCCTGCATCTCGGCTCTTGGACCTCCAGCGCACGACCGACCTAGAACCCCGGTGAGCTGGCCAGCCGTGCTCGCCAGTCCTGGAGTACGTCAGCCAGGGTCTGGCTCAGGTCGATCGTCCGAGCCCAGTCCGTGGCCTCTTGAAGCTTCGTGGCGTCGCCGCAGAAGACGGGTAGGTCCGATGGCCGAAGCCGATCGGGATCGATTTCGACTCGCACCTCCGCGGATGTATGTTCGAGCAGCATGTCGAGCAGGCGCTGCACCCGCACTGGTTCTCCCGAGCAGACGTTGTAGACCTCGCCCGGCGTTCCTTTTTCCAGCATCAGCCGGTAGGCTCGCACCACATCTCGGACATCGGTGAAGTCTCGTCGCGCATCGAGGTTGCCCACGCGAACGACGTTCTCGCGATGCCCGACTTCGATCGCGGCGATCTGGCGTGCGAAAGCGGGTGCGACGAATAACTCGGATTGTCCGGGTCCGATATGGTTGAAAGGTCTCGCGATCAGTATGGAGACCTTACGGGTTTTGTTGACGTGTAGCGCGAGCGCCTCCGCAGCTAGCTTGGTGATACTGTAAGCGCTGTTCGCGTCGGCAGGAGTCTGTTCGCCGATCGGCTGGTCTCCGCAGCGCCTGCCGTATATCTCCCCGGAGCTGATGAGCAGCATTCGGCAGCCTGGGCTGCGTTCTGCGAGGCGATCGAGGATGACGGCCGTGGCACCGATGTTGGTGCTGACCGCCAGTCCCAGATCCGTCTCGGAGGCGGGCACGTAGGCTAGCCCCGCCAGGTGGACCAGCCCTTCGGGGCGGACCTCATCGATCAGCGAATCTACCGCATCTCGGTCGCGAAGGTCGAGCAGCCTCAGTTCTGGGCCTGAGCCAGGGTGCAGGCTCGTGCCGATCGCCTCGTGACTGGCTGCCCGGAGTTCGGACATCAGATGTTTGCCAACGAAGCCACCCGCTCCGGTGACGAGGACTTTCATGACGCGCTCGACGCTTCCGTCAAGGTGCGGTGGCGGGCGATGTCCGCATCCACCATGAGCTGGATCAGTTCCTCGAAAGAGGTCTTGGGAACCCAGCCCAGATGCTCTTTGGCGTTTGTCGGATCCCCTAGCAGCAGGTCCACCTCGGCGGGTCGGACAAACCGTTTGTCGATGCGAATGTAGTCGGCCGGATC
>CAZANL010000498.1:0-1882 GCA_964486115.1 uncultured Planctomycetota bacterium | reverse complement strand
CGATCTCGACGAGCTGGCGCACGGAATGAGTCTGGCCGGTTGCGATGACGTAGTCGTCTGGCTGGTCACTTTGCAGCATCAGCCACATGGCGTGGACGTAATCCAGAGCGTATCCCCAGTCTCTCTGCGCGTCCATGTTGCCGAGGGGCAACTCGCTGGCCAGTCCGAGGTGGATCTTCGCGACCGCGTCGGTCACCTTTCGCGTGACGAACTCCAGGCCCCGCCGAGGGCTCTCGTGATTGAACAAGATGCCGCTGCAGGCATAGATGTCGTAGCTCTCGCGATAGTTGACCGTGATCCAGTGGCCGTAGACCTTGGCCACCCCGTAGGGGCTGCGTGGGTAGAACGGAGTCAGCTCCGTCTGGGGGGATTCGCGAACCTTGCCGAACATCTCCGAGCTCGAGGCCTGGTAGAATCGGATCGACTTGTCGACCTGACGAATCGCTTCGAGGATCCGGGTGACTCCGATCGCGGTCACCTCGGCGGTCAGTACCGGCTGGTCAAAGGACGTCGGGACGAAGCTCTGCGCCGCGAGGTTGTAGACCTCTGCGGGCTGGACCTTCTCGATCAGCCGGATCAGCGACAGCTGGTCATGCAAGTCTGCCTGCCTGATTTCTAGCCGGTCCTTGAGGTGGTTGATGCGCTCGAAGTTCTCGCTCGAGCTTCGCCGGACCATCCCGACGACCCGATAGTTTTTTTCCAGCAGAAACTCTGCCAGGTACGAACCATCTTGTCCGGTGATTCCGGTGATCAATGCTGTTTTCTGGCTCACGTTCGCTATCTCCCCGAGCAGGCAGGCGCCCTGTGGCGGATCCCTTGGAAGGAGCCGCGCTGCTTGAATTCACGTAAGATCGATTGTTCGATTTGCCCCTTGGACTGTCCCCAGCGTGGGGCAGATACCGATGGGTGTTTGAGTTCGCCCATCAGCCGCTGGATGGATACGCTGGGTGCGAGCCGCTCGATGAAGTCGACGACCAGCGGTACGTATTCGTCGAGCGAGAGGACTCGCACCTCTTCGGCGGCATACTGCTCCGCCATCCGGGTGCCCTGGGTGATGTACAGATGGTGGATCTTGATGCTGTCGTAGGGCAGTTTGCCCAGTAACTCTGCGCTTTGCATCATCATTTCGTGATCTTCACCTGGAAGGCCCAGGATCACGTGTACGCAGATTTTGAGTCGCGGTCGTTGTGCGGTGCGCTCCATCGCATCCACGAACTGTTCGACGGTCTGGCATCGGTTGGTCAGTACCGCGGTGCGGTCATGTGCGCTCTGCATGCCGTACTCGACCCAGACCTCGCGGTCGCTCGCGTAGGATGCTAGCAGATCGAGGGCGGCGTCAGGAACGCAGTCTGGCCGAGTTCCGATCGCTAGCGCGACGACCTCTGGGTCGGTCATCACCTGATCGTACGCCTGGCGCAGGCTGGCCAGTGGCCCGTAGGTGTTGGTGAAGCTCTGGAAGTAGGCGATGAACTTCTCGGCACCATACCGACTTCGCAGGCGTGCCTTGCCATGGGCCATTTGCTGGGTGATGTCGCTGCCGCCGAGCTCGAGTTGAGGGGCAAAGCTGCGGTTGTCGCAATAGGTACAGCCTCCGCGGCTCAGTGTCCCATCGATGTTGGGGCAGGTGAAGCCTGCGTGTAGCGTGACCTTGTATGTTTTCCAGGGGAAACGCAGCTTCAGGTACCGGCTGAATCGGTAGTAAGGGTCCTCAGCCGACAGGGCGGGGGTTGGGCAATCTCTGCTCAACGCTTGTCTTTGTGGTTGTTGTACCAAGCTCGCCACTCTTCCAGGGTTTCGTACGTCTTTTCGGTGGTGGACTTGAGCGCATCCAGCAGCGGTTGCTTGAGGTCGCGGTAGCGCTGCCAGTCGAAGTGTGGGCTCG
>CAZANL010000497.1:3830-4184 GCA_964486115.1 uncultured Planctomycetota bacterium | reverse complement strand
TCTTCGTGCGGATAAACGACCGGCTGGTGACGCCCCCGCTGGACGGGCGGATTCTGCCGGGCATCTGGCGGCAAGTCCTGATCGAGGAAGGTGGTGTGTTGGAGAGGCGCGTGCGTCTGGAGGAAGCGCGAGATGCGGCGCTGCTGTTGACCAGTGCCGGAGCGGATCGGTTACCAGCCACGTGCGAAATTGACACCGGGAACATCCCCTCATAGGATGCTGACCGCATGACCCCAGACCAGACACCGCAGCGCGAGACGATCCTGGTGATCGACGACCAGGCGAGCATTCGCAAGATCGTCACGGTCAACTTGCGCGCCGGGTACGACATCTTGGAGGCAGATGGCTCGGTGA
>CAZANL010000497.1:0-3820 GCA_964486115.1 uncultured Planctomycetota bacterium | reverse complement strand
CGTCAGGATGCCAGGCTGCGATGGGTTCCAGTTTCGTCAGCAGCTACTGGCCGAGCCGGAGCTGGGCCAGATCCCGTTCATCTATCTGACGTCGCTTTCGGGCACCCGGGACAAGGTGCAGGCCTACGAACTAGAGGCGACCGACTTCATCACCAAGCCGTTCCAGGGAGCGGAGTTGAAGGCAAAGGTCAAAGCGGTGCTCTCGCTGCGAGTCCGGCAACGCCGGTACACCGAGCAGGAGCGGCTGCATGCCATCCGGAAGATGGTGGTCACGATGAACCACGAGATCAACAACCCCCTGACCACGATCGTCGGCGTCTCGGAGCTGCTGATGCGAAAAGACCGGGATCTTCCGGAGAGCATTCGCCATCGACTCAGCGATGTTCACGACGCCGCCGTTCAGATCCGAGAGGTGGTCAAGGCGCTGAGCACGATCGAGGAACTCTCGACCAAGACCTACTTGACCGACGTGTTGATGTACGACCTCGAAGAGCCCGGCGGCGAGAGCTCGGAGACGGACGAGAGCGGGTAACGCGTGCCGGCAGCGCCCCTCTACGACATCGAGGCGTTCCGCAAGGGAATCCAGCGGAACGGGCCGAGGCGGGGTTATCTGCTGTGCGGCAAGGAGCCCTACTTCCACCGGCTGGCGCTGGATGTGCTCAAGGCGCACTACGGCTCCGGCAGCTATGAGGTCCACTTCCCGCCGCAGGGCGGCGAGTCTCCACTGCCGCTGGGTACGCTGCTGGCCGAGCTCGTTTCCCCCGGTCTGTTCGGCCAGTCCAAGCTGGTAGCCTTCATCGACGCCGGGAAGATGCTGGAGTCCAAGCCGCAGGTGCTGTTCGACGCACTCGCGGGCTCCGGCCCCGGCACCGTGGCGGTCACGGTCACCTCCGGCCGGATTCCGAAGACGATCACCGAAGCGTTCCAGCAGTACGGCGAGATGCACAAGACTCGCAAGCTTTACGAGAAGCCCGGACCCTGGGTTCGCAACCCGGCGCCGGAGAAGGCCGAGCTGGCCAGCTGGGTCGTGCTGCGTGCCCGCTCCCGAGGAAGGACGCTGGCGCCGATCGACGCCTGGGAGCTGATCCTGCGTCTGGGTACCGAGTTGTCGGAGCTGGACCAGGCGGTCGAGAAGCTCGCGCTGGCGACGCCGGGCAAGGTGATCACCTCGGAAGCAGTGCGGACCGGTATCGGCCATCATCGGAACTACGAGGTCTTCGAGCTGGCCGATGCGGTCCTCGCGCGGGATCGCGGCCTGGCGCTGCGGCTGGCCCGTCGCTCGCTGATCGAGCACGCCGAGAAGCCGGAGGCGCTGCTGCTGATCCTGATCGCGATGTTGCGTCGCCAGCTCGATGATCTGGTCCGCGTGCTCGAGCTTCCGGGCGAGCCCACGCCGGCCCTGCTCAAGGAACAGCTGGGCATCAACAACAAGTGGAGGGCGGACCGTTTGCTGGGGCGGCTGCCGAAGTTCCGCAGTGTGCAGGAGGTGCTGGATCTCAAGCATCTGGTGTACGAGGCCGACCGGGATTTAAAGCAAGGTCTGGCCCAGGCGGATTGGCTGATCGAGCGCGTGGTCTATGGGTTCTGTTGATGGCACGTGCCCCTGGGGCAGGGCTGGTTGGTATAGTGCAAGTTCCCAAAGACACCACATCTTGTGTTTGAAAGCGCCTGCCGGGTGAGTTAGACTCGCCGGCAATGGACGAGACGGGGACCCACTATCTGCTCCAGTCTCTCGAGCTGGACAACTTCATGTTGCACCGCCAGACCCGCCTGGGGCTGGGCGAGCGGCCGGCGATCCTGATCACCGGGGCCAACGGGAGCGGCAAGACCCAGATTCTCGATGCGCTAATCCTCTCGATGGGGCACCACCCGAAGCGGATCAAGAAGGGCAACCTCTCGATGATCATCGGGCCTTACGGGGACAAGACGAGTATCCGACTCACGCTGCGCAATCCCCGCTGGGGCAATGGTCGCGCGCTGCGTGTCGAAGATGAGGCGCTGAACAAGATGCTCGACGCGGACGAGCTGACGATCGAGACTCGCGTCACGCCGGCGTCGGGTGTCAGCTACAAGCTGCACAGCGGAAAGCGCACTCGGACGATACGCCAGAAGGAGATCCGCCAGATCTTCGACATGGTGGGGGTCAAGGGGGACAACAAGCTGGCCTTCACTGAAGAGGGCACGGTCAACCTGTTCGCCGATCACAGTGGGCGCAACAAGTTCGAGTTGATCCTCGACACGACCGGGCTACTGCAGTACCGCCAGCACTTGCTGGAGTGTCTGGGTACGATCAATCGCGCGGTCGAGGAGATCGACCCGCTGCGCAAGAAGCTGCATCTGGAGCGGGATTACCTGGCCACGCTCGAGCGCAACCTGGAGTTGATCCGGCATCGGCAGCAGCTGGAGGACCACCTCGCCGCGCTGAAGGTCGAGCGAGCCTGGGCCATTGTCCAGCTACACGAGCAGGAACTGGAGGCGGACCGCCGCAAGGTCGAGTCCAAGCAGGAGGACCGTCGCCGGATGGACGACCGACTGACCTCGGTTCACGAGGTGATCGGTGAGGTGCGCAAGCAGCTGGCGCAGCGTCAGCAAGCATCGAGCGAGTTCAAGACCGAGCGGCTACAACTGCAGGCTCGACGGGGGGCGGTCGAGGGAGAGCTACAAGTGCGGGCCCAGGCAGCGACGCAGGCCCGTTCGCGTCGGGAACGCTGGGAGTCTCAGCTGGCCGAGTTGACCCCGGAGGAGGATCAGGCGCTCGTCGAGCATCCGGTCGACCTGAGCTTGCTGGCGGATCCGGCCAGCCGCGTCGAGTGGTCACTGCTGGAGGCCGCGGTCCGTCTGCGGCGCGTGGCGGCGGAGCGCGGACTATCCATCGAAGGGCCGATATGTAGCCTGCTGACCGTCCCGGAGACCACTGTGGTCGCCGCTCGGGCGGCCCTGGGCCGGCTGGCATACAGCCTGGTGGCGCTCGATCCCGAGTCGCTTCGCGCCGGCGCGGATCTGATGCGGGCGATGAGCTTGCCCGGAGAGATCTTGCTGCTCGACGATGTACGGGGTGGGCTCGGGGGGCCGCTGGAGGAGATTCAGGGCAATGCAGCGGTCAAGGGGTTGATCAGTCAGCAGCTCTCCGCTCGCTTCGGAGCAGATCTGACGTTGGAGCAGGGTAGCTGGCTCGTGGGTGAGCGGGGCGTTCGACTCGACGAGCGCTGGGTGCTGGCTCCGGTGAACGGGGACGGTCCCGAGCTCGAGGCGCTCGAAGCTTTGCTGGAGGACGGTCGAAATTACCTGGCCCGGATCGGGCGTGAGCAAGATCCGGCCAGGCACGACGAGCTGCGGGCTTATTGCCGGGATGGGATCGAGGAGGCGGCCGAGGAGCTGGCCCGTCTGGAGACGGAGAACGCGGCTGCGCAGGAGGAGCGAACGGCGCTCGACAAGCGGCTCACGGCGGTCGAAGACGAGCTGGAGCAGCGTGTGGTCGAGGAGGAGGACAAGTCTCTCGAGCTGGCCGAACTGCGCGGCACACTGGCTCGCCGGCAGGAGGAGCTGGAGGGCATCGATCGGATCCTGACGCTCTACGAGAGTGACCTGGTCGCCCGTCGCAACCGGATCGAGGAGGTGACCTTTCACGCGCGGGAGGTGGGGGCCCGACCGGGTTCGGTTCGCCCGAGCCAGGAGGTGGAGCGAGATCTGGATCGGACGGCGGCGAAGCTTGAGGAGTTGACCGTGACCCGGGTCAACATGGGCCACTACGAGGCCCAGAAGGAGAAGGTCGCCAGCATGGAACGGGAACTGGCCGGCAGCAGCGATCATCTGCAAGGGC
>CAZANL010000496.1:1429-4189 GCA_964486115.1 uncultured Planctomycetota bacterium | reverse complement strand
CCATCGCAACCAGGTGGTCCATCGGGACATCAAGCCGGAGAACATTCTGGTCGATCTGCAAGGCCGGGTGGTGGTCACCGATTTCGGTCTGGCGCAGCAGGAGCAGCAGACCCACCGCTTGACCCAGACGGGTCAGCTGATGGGCACACCGTGCTACATGGCGCCGGAGCAGGTCTCGGGCAGTGGAATGACGGATGCGCGGACCGACGTCTGGGCTCTGGGCGTGATGCTCTACAGATTCCTCACTGACCGATTGCCGTTTACGGGTCAGCTGCCCGGTGAGGTTTTTGCGAAGATCCTGGTCGCAGAGCCGCCCTCCCCCAAAGGATGGCGGCCGGAAGTGCCCGAACAACTCTCGCTGGTCTGCCTGAAGGCGATGGATAAAGTGCCCGAACGGCGCTACGCCGACGCCAGCGCCGTCGCGGATGAGCTGAGCCGTTGGCAGCAGGGGGAGCCAGTGGCCGCCCGTCCGCCGAGCCGGCTGTACCGGGTTTTGCGTTGGGTCAGGCGCCATCCGGCGATCAGCTCGGCATGTGCGGTCAGCCTGCTGGTGGTTCTGCTGCTGGTCGGCCTGTGGGTCTACCGATCGTCGCGGGCTACCAGGGAGGCTCGGCTGCGGATTGCGGCCCTGGAGCAGCAGCTGAGGCCGCTCGAGCAAAAGCGGGAGGAGTATCAGCGCCTGACATTACGACAACCCAACGGCGAGTTGAATCACGATGCGCTGCGGCGCTATCTGGCTCACCAGGAAGCCCTCCTAGAGGTGCTTGACGACCTGTCGGTGGTTGCGGCGTCCCCTCGAGCGGCGGATCGGGCCGAGCGTGCATCGCTTGACCGCCGCCGGCGGGAGCTGCTGCAACAAACCTGGAAGCGTTTGTTGCAGCTGGACCGCTACGAGCTGGCCGCCAGCTGGGTTCGCCGGACGCGCCAGAGTGGTCTACTCGCCGAGGCAGTCATGGACGCGGCGCTGCGCCGGATCGACGATCGCCGCGAGCTGCTGGGGCGGCAAGGAGTGGCGCGGGCGCGGGCCCTGATGCTGGAGGCGGTTGGTACGGCTCCGGTGGGCGCCAGCTGGTTCAGGCTCGCAGTCAATGAGTTGTTGCGATTCAACACGCCCGCGCTGGTTCGCTACCTGATGCGCCCCGAGCATCTGGAGAGCTCAACCTCCTGGCAGCGCTGGCTGGCCATCACGGTTCTCGGTCGACTGGGCGATACCAAGACGTGCGACAAGCCCGGAGGTCGGGACGCGGTGGAACTGCTCTGCGCCCTGCTGAAAAAGACCGACCCCATGAAGGATCGCGACACCGCGCTTTGGCTGATCGAGGCGCTGGGGCTGCTGCGGGACGGGCGGGCCAAACTGCCGGTGTTCGAGGTCCGGCGGCGCGCTGGCTCGACCAGCGCCTTCAAGTTTCAAACCACCCCCGCGTTTCGGAGCATTCCCGAGCCGACCGGGATCAGCCGCCTGAAGCTGCTGGCCTACCGCGCCCAGATGTTGCTTGGCGATAGTCAGCCGGCCAAGGCGCTGGCGATCTGCAACGAGTTGCTGTAGCTCGAGCCGGAGAACTGGCGCAACGAGCTGCTTCGCGTCAGGGCCTACCAACAGCTGGGGTCGTTGAGCCAGGCAGAGGCCGCCTGCAACTCGATGATCGAGAGGCTGGGGCGCAAGGACCGAGCAGCCAGGGAGCGCATCCAGCTGCAGCGAGGACGGGTTCGCTATCTTCGGTGGACTCTGGAGAAGGCTCTGGCGGATGCGCGCGCGGTTAGTCGCCAGCGACGCCGGCGGGACCAGCCGCGGATGCTCGAGGCCGAGATTCTGCTCGCCATGGGCAGGCTGGAGGATCTGCGGGACAAGCTCGATGGCTGGATGGCCGACCCGATCGATGGTGGGCCCAGTGGTTACTGGGGCGCTGTTGGTTGCAGCTCGGAGAGACGACGCGCGCAGGCGCGGCATTCGACGAGCTTCTTGCGCGAGATCCCCGCAGTCACCTGGCCTACTGTGGGCGAGCCCTGGTGCTCTTGCAGCGTGGAAAACTGCAAGATGCGCTGCGCCAGGTGGATCACGCACTGACGCTGAATCCCGCCTTCCTCTGGAGCCATTTGACCCGAGGGCGGATCCTGGGGCGCTGGAGTCTGACCCGCGTCGAGCGCTGGAGGAGATGGACATTGCACAGCAGCTCTCTCCGCTCACGCCAGAGGCTTCGCTGTATCGAGCGAAGTTGCTGGCAGTCAAGGATCCACAGAAAGGGCTGGACGCGCTAGCCAAGGGATTGGCGCGGGCACCCAGCTGGTGGCCGCTGCTCTGGGAGAAAGGGCGCTTGCTGGGCCGGCTGAAGCGTGTCGCGCAGGCTCGCGAGGTGTTCGAGCGTGCTCTGGCCGGGGCGCCGAAATGCAAGCGGGCGCAGATCCAGCTCGAAATAATGAGCCTGAAGAAGTGAGCGGGTGCAGAGTAAGGCCAGCAGGAACAAAGGTTTGCGCTGGTAGTGTGCCGCGTTTTCGGTGGGATTGGCGAAAAAGCAACCCTGCCGTTGAGCAACTGGCCCCCTCGGGTGGTCTTCTACTGCTGGCGGGTTCCCATCGGAGGAGAAGAAGCGTGTCTCAGAGAACACTAGTCACAGTCCTGTGTTTCATGGCCCTCGGCTCTACGAGCCCTTTCCCTACACGTGCTGGGTGCACGTGTACGCGCCTGAAACTTGAATTCAATTAGTAGGACAACATACTGATAGAGAGGACTCTAGCGATCGCAATGGCACAACCTGAGTTTGT
>CAZANL010000496.1:0-1419 GCA_964486115.1 uncultured Planctomycetota bacterium | reverse complement strand
AGCCCCTGCCACGGCAGATGGTCAAGCGTGACCTGAACGGAGATGGGAAGCTGCAAGCCCAGGAGATCCCGGCCAAGAAGCGCCAGGATCTGCTCTCACGCTACGACAAGAACAACGATGGTGCGCTCGATGGGCGGGAGCTAAAAGCATTCGCTCACGATCGGCGGGCCAGCGGGAAAAAAAGACCCAAGGAGCAGGCCCCCTCCAGCGCCGCGGTGCGTGTGATTCGTGACATCTCGTATGCCCCACATCCCAAGGAACAGGGGATGCTAGATCTCTACATCCCTCGGGGGCATCGTGATCTGCCCGTTCTACTGTGGATTCACGGGGGCGGGCTGACCTCCGGCAACAAGGAGAAGATGGCTCCGTCGAGCCAGCGATTTAGCCTGAATGGCTTTCTGGTTGTCGCGATCAACTACCGGCTGACCCCCGGGGCCAAACACCCGGACCACATCCGGGACGTGGCCCGGTCGGTGCGCTGGATCGTCGACAACATCAAACGCTACGGCGGGGATCCTAAGCGACTGTACGTCAGTGGCGGGTCTGCGGGGGGCTACCTGACTGCGCTGCTGACCCAGGACAAAACCTATCTGGAAGAGCAGAAACTCACGACCAAGGTGATTCGGGCCGCCATTCCAATCACCGGCTTGATGGATGTGAGCCAGACCGGCGCCCGCCGGATGGGACATGTCTGGGACAACTCCCCCGAGACGATCCGCCAGGCATCGCCGGTGGCTCATGTGCGACCGGATGCGCCGCCGATGCTGTTCATGTGGGCCGATGGAGATACAGCGCAGCGCCGCGAGATGAACCGGCGGATCGTGCGTGAGCTGAAGAAGGTCGGCCACCCCAGGGTCGTGCAGCGGGAGTTGAAGGACCGGACGCACAACACGATTCTGTCGAACATGGCAAAAGCTGGGGATCCGACCCTGATGGCCATGCTCGAGTTCCTCAATAAACATGGTGCCCGTCAGGTGCCCATGGAGGGGGCTCAGGACTGAGGTGGAACGGCGATCGGGGTGGGGTTGCCGGGGAGTCGCCCCGCAAACCCTAGTCCCAGGCCACGCGGTCGCGAATCTCTCGGAACAAGATGGCCAGGACGCGTTCCCTCTCCTTGACGATCTCGGCAGTCACGTTCATTCCCAGGCCGACCAGGCCCTTGCGCCTGCCCCGCTCGAGGGTAAGCGTCTCGATGCCGATCGTCACACGGTAGACCGAGCCCAGCTTCTCGTCGGCGATCGCATCCGGCGAGATCCAGAGCAGTTTCCCCTTGGCCGTGCCGAAGTCCCGAAAGGGAAACGGTTCGATCTTCAACTTGACCGGGCCGCCGATCTTGCTGCGCAGCGCGCCGGCATCCCTGTTGTGAACGAGCGCTTCGACGACCAACACCACGCTTGTCGGTGCAATGGTGGCCAGCAC
>CAZANL010000495.1:0-4190 GCA_964486115.1 uncultured Planctomycetota bacterium | reverse complement strand
ACCCACCTGTCGGTCGGCGATAGGCTGACCGACTTCCTATTCCACAGCTCCAGAGAGGTCTCTTGATGACCGACAACCCGTATGCCGCACTTGAGCGGATCTTCCACGAACCCAACAGACTGTCCATCATGTCCGCGCTCTGTGCTGCACCCAACGGGCTGACCTTCAAGGAGCTCAAGGACGACTGCAAGCTGACCGACGGCAACTTGAGCCGTCACCTCAAGACCCTGCAGGAGTCGGGCTCGGTATTGATCGAGAAGAGCTTCGTCGGCGCTCGCCCCCGGACCACGGCGTTCCTCTCCGACACCGGGCGGGACAAGTTCCTCTGCTACCTGAGCGCACTGGAGTCGGTGCTCAAGCGAGCAGCGCACGCGGCGGCGATGTCCGAAACCCAGCGCATGTCGATGAGCCTGCAGGATATCCCCGCTCCCGAGCCGGGTTAGGCGGTACGGCAGCGGGCGGCCGAAGCCGTCCCCCGGAGGACTTTCGTGTGTCGCGGCCATCCACCAGACCTCGAGAAAAATCAGCCGCTGCCCGTCGGGCCAAACCGCCGAGGCGCCCCGCCCGCTGAACGGTCTGCTATAACTGACGGGTGGCCCAGCGCGTGACCCAGAAACATGGCCGATACCGGATCGAGCGACTCGACGACGACGAAGCGGCCCGCGTCGCAGACGCCCTGATCAGCCGTGTCGAGGCGGAGCGAACGGCCCGACTGTGGAACATCGACGTCGGCGGACAGCTGTTCTACGTCGACCGTTTCGACAAGATCGCCTTGGCCCGCGCAGCCTGGCAGATGGCGCAGACGTGCCGGCAGCGGAACCTCCCGGTTCCCGAGCCAGTCGTGCTCCTCGAGGCCCGCAGGCTGGGCCGGTTCGGCACCGCCTTCCTGGTCAGCCGCTTCATCGAGGGGGCGGTCAACCTGGAGGACCTCTGGCCCCGGCTGGACGAGGCCTCCAAGGCCCGCATCGAGGGGTTGATCGAGGCCCTGCCCCTCTCGACCCGGCCGCCGCGCCACGCCCTGCTGGTGCAGCGCAACACGACAGGCGAGTCACTCTGGCTGACCCAGCCGCACCGCTTCCTCGAGGCCTGACTCGAGCCTGCGGGTCCCCACCGATCACCCAGATCGGACCGCCTGACCTCGATCAGGCAGACAGCGAAACGATTACTGATCCGGATGGGCGGGCCAGATGTACCAGACGCCCTGGGCGCGAGCGCAGACGTTGCCCCGCTGGTCGACCAGCTCGCCCTCGGCGAAGGCGATCCGGTGTCCCCGGTTGACCAGCTTCCCCCGCGCCCGGACCACGTCGCCACGTGCCGGGCGAACGAAGTGGATGTCCAGAGACGCGGTGCCGCACCACTCCTCGGGCTTCATCGAGCCGATCACGGCGGAGCCGAGCGCCATGTCGAGCAGGCTGGAGACCATTCCGCCATGCACGACACCCCGCTTGTTCTTGTGATGCGGCTCGACCTCGAGCACCGCCTCGCCTTTCTCGAACGAGATCCCGAGCCATTCGGAAAAAGGTGTGGCCATCTCTATACCTCCACGGTCGTCCAGCGTCCTCGCCGAAAGACCCAGATCAGTAAACCCGCGCGGACCCACCAGTCTATCGCAGTTGCGATCCAGATCCCGGGCAATCCGAGCCCGAACCGAAAGGCCAGCAGCCAGCAGGCGCCCAGCCGAATGCCCCAGATCCCGACGATCGTCACCGCCAGTGGGCTGCGGGTGTCCCCCGCGCCTTGCAACCCCTTGGCGATGGTGATGCCGATGGCCATGCTCGGCTGGGCCAGCGCACCCAGCATCAGGCAGGTGACCGCCAGCGAGATCACCTCCGGATCGCTGGTGAACCAGCTGACCAGGAAGCTGGGCACCAGCAGGTAGAGCGCGCCCATCGAACAGAGAAAGGCGATGGCCAGCCTCACCGCGGTGCGCCCACCGGCGCGGGCCTGCTCCGGCTGCCCGGCGCCCAGCTTCTGACCCATAACCGTCGCTGCGGCGATGCCGAAGCCCTCGGCCGGGATGAACGAGAGGCTCTCCAGCGCGATGCAGGCCTGGTTGGCCGCCGCCGCGACCTCGCCCAACCGAGCGACCATCCCGGCGAAGACCAGGAAGCCGGCGTGAAAGATCACCTTCTCCAGCGTCGCCGGCAGGGTCACGCCGACGATGCTGCGCAGCACGCTGCGGTCGACGGCGAAGAAGTCGCCGAGCCCGAGCCTGATCCGCGAGCCACCGAGAAACAGCACGGCCAGCACCGCGACGGCCTCCAAGGCGAGGGCGCCGGCGGTGGCCACAGCCGCGCCATAGATTCCCCAGCGGGGCAGACCCCAGTGGCCAAAGATAAGCCCGTAGTTGGCCACCAGGTTAACCAGATTTGCCGCGCCGGCGATCCACATCGGCGTCCGGGTGTCCCCGGCCGCACGCATCACCGCGGTACCGGCGAAGCCAACGAACAGCCACGGAACGGCCAGCGCCATCACACCCAGGTAGGTCAGCGCGTGTTCCCGCGAGACGTCAGGCAGTCCGAACGATTGGACCAGGGCCTCCACGGCGAACCACAGCGCAGCCCCGACCAGCAGACCCAGTCCGGTCGCGAGCAGCACGGCGCTCGCGCCGGCCTGCCTGGCCCGGGCGGTGTCCTCCGCCCCCCAGGAGCGAGCCACCACCGCGACCACGCCGGTGACGAAGCTGGTGAAGACCGCGACGACCGACCACATCAGCGGCCCCGAGACCTGCATGCTCGACAACTCCGCCGTGCCGTAGTGTCCGAGCATCGCCCGGTCGACGATGAAGACCACCGTGTGCAGCAGTGCATGCACGATCGCCGGCCAGGCCAGCGCAAAGACCTCCCGCCGCAGCTCGCTCAAGCGTCGCTGCGCCAGTCTGGTGGCAAGCCGTAGAGCGGGTTGACCGCCTGGTTCAGCTCGCTCCAGCCCGCAGCAGAGTCGGCTCGCCCAAGCTCGAGCGCCAGCTCTCGAATCCGCTCCCGGGTCTTGCGCGGGGCGGGCACGATCGGCAAGAGCGCCAGATAGCTGCCCTTGAAGTCGAGGTAGCCCCCGTTGAGGTGGGTGTTCCAGAACAGCCGATCGTAGAATCCCCGCAGCAGGTCGCTGTTGAGCAAGCCGGCCAGATAGTCGACCGGAAAGTCCGGCTCCAGATCGACGTATCCGTAGATGCCGGTCAGGTGGGCGTACTCGCCGGCCAGGTCGACCGCCGCGGTCAGCTCGCGGGCCAGCTCGCGGACCAGCAGCTGCGGCCGGCCGAAGACGCTCCACTGTTTGTCGCTGGCGCTCGCCGGCCGGGTCAGCCAGGCCCGCTCGAAGCTCCGTCGCTGCAAGGTGAGCCCGCGGTCCCAGCGAATCTCCAGCGGAGCCAGGCTGCCGCAGCCGATGAAGCGATAGGCGCCGGGGGTGGGCTCGGGACACACGTGGTCCAGCATCGACGCCCACTTGAAGCCGAGCGGCCGGTAGACCCGGCGTCCCAGGTCCTCACCCAGCGAGCGGGCCTGCTGTCCCACCCGATCGAGTACGGCGTGCACCAGCTCCACACCACGCGACAGGGTCCAGATCGTCTTGGGTGTGCGCGCGAGCTGAGCCTGCCGCGGACGGATCGGCGAGACCCCGCCGGCCGGCTGGATCGTCACCCGGTGATCGGCTGCGGGCCGCTCCCGGCGCACGACGGCGAGGATCGGATAGACATGCGCTCCACCGAACAGGTCCAGCTCCGACACATCGGTCAACTCGAGCAGCTGGTGTCGCTCGGTCAGCAGTCGGCGGAGCGGCTCGCCAAAATCACGGGTCGCCAGCTTGTTGGGCAGCACCAGACCCATCACCCCGCCCGGACGCAGCAGCTGCGAGCAGCGCTCGACGAACGGAACCGATAGATCCCACAGGCCCCTGAGGCAGGTGTAGCCCGAGTCGGCCAGGGCCTGCTTGTAGGCCTTGTCGATCCGCTTGTTCTCGACGTAGGGCGGGTTGCCGAGGATCACGTCGAAGGCCTCACGGACCGGCTCGAGCAAGCTGTCGCCGACCCGCAGCTGGCGGCGCAGGCGGTCCAGCTCGAGCCGTCCGTCAGAGGCCAGCCACAAGGTCAGCCGCGCCAGCTCGACCGCGTCAGGATCGGCGTCCATTCCGTGCAGGCCGTCGAGCGGCAGCTTGCGCTGCTCCAGCTGCCGCAGCACCGCGCCGCCCACCAC
>CAZANL010000494.1:0-4192 GCA_964486115.1 uncultured Planctomycetota bacterium | reverse complement strand
ATGACTCGCAACACGAAGGAGGATTCGCAGTGCTCACCGCTGACTTGCCGCAGTTCAGGCATATTCGGCGCCATCGAATGCTGACCGATAGAGAGCGTAAGATTCACACCAAGCCCCTCGGGCCGGCTCGTCCAGCCTGCCAATGAAATCCCGCAGACGCTGCCCCTGCGAGCAGTAGTGCATATAGCTCTCCGCGAGGAACTCAGTGAAATCCAGACGCTGGTAGATCTGCCGGGTTCGCGAGTCGAGCAAGAACTCGCTACCCATCACGGACCCTCTCTCGCAAATGGTCGTGTAGTGCTCTCGCAGGATTGCCAGTTCCCCCAACCCGAAGCATGCCTGATGGGCATGCCCCAGCTCATGAAGAAATAGCCCGAGAAATGTCCGTCGCGCACCGCTGATGGCAAAATCGTACATGATGACCGCACCCCGGTCATAGGCCGAGGCCTTGGCACTGTCAGGGCCCCAGCCACCAAGCTGCACGCGAGTCAATTGGGGACTGGACAGATGCGCCTCGGGCAGACAAAGGCAGATCTGGTAGATCATCCGATAGAACCAGCCACTGGACGGCTTATATGTGCTTTCGAGCCCCTTATCCGCACCATGTGACAATCCCACCTGGTTCTCGGCGAACAGCCCGCAGAGCAGGTCGTATGCCTCTCGGTCCGGTCGCTGAGGAATGCCCTCCAGTTCACGCCAGCCGCGATATGCCTGCTCGTCGCGGATCGAGGCGGGATACCAGAGGGTCGACGTGCCGCCTTTGAGGTTACCACCGATGCGATACTGGTCATTCAGCTTGATCACCAGTTGCCCAAAACGGAAATCCTTCTCCAGTTCTGGCGTCAACATCGGAGTCTGGCCGACGAGACTGGGCCAGGGCTCAGCGAGCGCTCGAACCTCTGCTGGCATCGTGGTAACCATAGACCCAGACAGGGTTTCCGGCCCTCTGTCCATCGCGATCTCCTAGAGCTGGGACTGCAGGCTCTAATTATAGCGATGCCAAAACTTAACGTCAACCAGACCGGTTTCTACTGGGGGATTTATCGGGCCGGGCCCAGGACTGAGCTTAGCTGGTTGCCCGCCTGAGAATCTGCCGGAGTTGCTCGAGCGACTCGTTGATCAACTGGCGCACCCGCTCCCGAGACAGACCGACCTTCTCGCTGATCTGCTGTAGCGTCATCGGATCCTTACCGCCAAGCCCAAAACGCATGCGCAAGATCTTGCGCTTACGATCGTCGAGTGTCTTGAGCAACAACTGCATGCGATCGACTTCCTCGCGCCTGAACAGCTGTTTTTGCGCCTCGTCACCCACGAATTCCTGGGTTGAACCCGAAACCTTGTCCAGGGACTGTATCTGGCTCAGTGTCCGAGAAGCCCTCACGGCGTTGGCCGTCAGCTGGTACTTCTTCTTCCCCTTGGCCATTTCCTTGGCCACCTCTCGCGTGGATGGGTCATAGCCCAACTTTGCGGCCAGTCTGGTGGAGGTGGATTCGAACGCTTGGATGATCTCGCGCATGTAAGACGGGATGCGCACCACTCGGCTGGAGTCGGTCAGCGCGCGACGGATGGCCTGCTTGATCCACCAAGTGGCATACGTCGAGAAGCGGCACCCGCGGCCCGGATCAAACCGCTCTACGGCCTTGAGCAGGCCAATATTGCCTTCTTCGATAAGGTCTTGGAGGGGAAGACCGCAGTTGGTGTACCTCTTGGCAATGTTGACCACCAGCCTGAGATTCGACTGAATCATCTCCTGCCGGGCCTGGAAGTCCTTTCGACGGACCCTCTTGGCCACTTCCTTCTCCCGCTGCGGCGAGAGCAAGGGGATCCTGTTGATCTCCTTGAGGTACGTCTCGAGCGTCAATTCCGAGTTCATGATCCCCCCTGGATCGAGTTAGCTCTCACAAGTTCCGAGCCGCCACCAGCCCAGTGCCACGCACCGTGGGGGACTTCCCCACACTAATAGTGACGTACGAACTGGCCGCGGGTTTCATTTCCATTTTGTTTTGACAAAGAAAAGTGCCGCTTGGTTCACTAATTCTGACGGGCCAAATGGCCCTCATGACCATATACACCGCCTGTGGCGCTCTGTGACGCCAGGAATACGTTTTTATGGTTTCAAAAAATTTTTTCTGTGCGATTTGGGCATTCGGGCTCTTCCGCACTCCTTGAAAACGACCGGCCGTGTGCTACGTTCCCAACACCGTGCGGTACGACAGCATTCTCCAGACCATCGGCAATACACCACTGGTGCGCATCAACCGGCTCCAACCCGCCGGCGGGAGCCCGATCTGGGCCAAGCTCGAAGGCTTCAACCCAATGGGCAGCGTCAAGGAGCGGATTGCCCTGAGCCTCGTCGAGGCCGCCGAGAGAAACGGCCGCCTCAAGCCGGGCATGCGAATCCTCGAATCATCGAGCGGCAACACGGGCATCGGACTGGCGATGGTCGGCGCGGTCAAGGGATATGGGGTGACGATCACGATGAGCCGGAAGGCGTCCCCCGAGCGTCGGCAGATTCTGGCCGCCCTCGGGGCCCAGATCGTGCTGACTCCCGCAGAGACCTGCTCCGACGGCGCCTGGGACCGCGCTGACGAACTGGCGGCCGAACAGCCCCACCGATTTTGCAGAGTTCACCAGTACAAGAGCCCGGACAACATGCGAGCCCACTACGAGCGCACCGCGACCGAGATCTGGGAGCAGACGGAGGGGGAGGTCGACGCACTGCTCGTCGGGCTCGGCACGACGGGCACGATCATGGGAACCGGACGCAGGCTGCGTGAACTGAACCCGCAAATCCGCATCGTCGCGGTCGAGCCCCAAGAAGGACACCGCCAGCAGGGCCTGCGCAACATGACGACCTCGCGAGTTCCCGACATCTTCGACACGGCGGTCTACGACGAGAAGATCGTCGTCGGCGATCAAGACGCCTGGCGCAGGACTCGCGAGCTGGCCACCCGGGAGGGCATCTTTGCCGGCATCAGCTCGGGCTCGGCGCTCCACGCGGCCATCGAGGTGTCATCCCGTAACGAGCATGGCTGCCTTGTGGTGGTCTTTCCCGACCGCGGAGAGAAGTACATCAGCACGGGCGTTTTCGACGCCCCCTGAGGCAAACCGTTGCTTCGAGGACATCTGCGGCTGGGCCATGCTGGCGCGAGCACCTCGCAGATCGCACGCTGAGGGCCACAGGCGCCCCACAGGGCTGCCAGCGCCACGACAACAGGGGTCCGGCGGGACGGGCGCATCCATTCGCTTCTGGCCCCGCCACGGGGCTTGCTAGCGCCTATGCCACAAGGCCTCACAACTCAGCGGGTGAATGTGCGAAAGCTGAACTCGCCGGCCTCCCACACCAGGTATGACCCCCCGCCTTCGTTCCAGTCCCCCAGCGTGAAGAGGGATCTCGGTGGCCCGTTGCCCGTAAAAGCAATCCGTTCCTCACGATGCACGTGGCCGCAGATGACCGCATCGAACCCGCGGTCGAACCAACGACCCACCGCAGCAGGCACGATGCCCATCTCCTCCGGGCTCTTGGCGTCGATCTCCTGCTGCGATGTGCCTCGCATTCGCTGGGCCAGCCGAGCGCGACACCCCATCGGCAGCGCCAGGAACATCCCCTTGACCAGCCAGCTGCGGATCACGCGGCGCATTTTCTGATACCGAACATCACGGGTACACAGCAGATCGCCATGACAGACGTGCATCCGATAGTCCGCATCCGTGACCCACAACGAAACACCCCGCTCGTGAACCGGGATATCCAGCCCATGGCTGAAGGCCGACCCGACCAGGAAGTCTCGGTTGCCATGGATGAACTCCACCCGCACACCCCGGTCGACCAGTCGGCCTAATCCGCTCAGTATCGGCTCGAAATCTGGGAGACGAGCATGTGCCGGTCCGAGCCAGTAGTCGAACAGATCGCCAACACAATACACCCTCGTGCTCTCAGTGCAGACCACCTCGAGAAAACGGCAGACAACCTCCATGCGGAGGGGATCATCCGGGGTGAGATGCGTGTCACCGAAGAACACCAACCGTTCTCCAGCGCCAACGGGGACCGAGTGAGGAGACGCTATTTTGTCGGAGAGGTGTTGACGATGGTGCTGAACGTGTTGATCGGGTCCTTGACCGCAGGGAAGTTGCGATAGACCCGGATCAGCACCTCGTAGGTGTTCTTCACTTCGGGATTGGTCGTCGGCCG
>CAZANL010000493.1:3843-4199 GCA_964486115.1 uncultured Planctomycetota bacterium | reverse complement strand
GTCGTCGTTCGGGTGGGCCCATTCGGTCCGGGATGCGCACCTGAACGGCGGCCGAGCCGGCGATCGGGTGCACCGAATCGTGTTCCGGACTCTGGATGGCCGAGAGGGTGGGGCCAATGTGTGGCTCGAGCAGCTTGGAGGCCTTGGAGCGGACCAGGACGAGCTGATCTCGCGCACGGGTCGCGGCGACGTACATCCAGCGCGCCCGCTCCAGCGCCAGCGCCTCGTCCTCGGCCGCCTTGCGCTCGGCCCATCCAGGCGGCAGCAGCGAGGCGCCGACCTTGATTGCCACCTCGCTGCGGTCCCGGTCGACGATTGCGTCTGGCGTCTGCTTACGGCGGGCCTGGTGCAGCAAC
>CAZANL010000493.1:0-3833 GCA_964486115.1 uncultured Planctomycetota bacterium | reverse complement strand
ACACGATCACCGGGGCTTCCAGGCCCTTGGCCTTGAACAGCGAGGTCACCCGCACCGCGTCCTGCGCCTCGTCGAGCAGCGGCAGGTCCTTGTCTTCATCGTCGGTCGCGTCCTGGATGCGCGCGATGACCTGTGCCGGCACGCGGGTCAGCGGCTCGATCTGTCGGATCAGCTCACGCAGCTTGGCCAGGTTGGCCATGATGCTCGGGCCGCGGGACAGCAAGGACCAGACGACCGTCGCTCGGGTCTGTTCGAGCAGGCTGTCGAGCAGCGGGACCCAGCCCCGGCGGTTGCGCTGCCGGTGCAGGCCGCGCAGCACGTCGAGCGCTTGCGCCACGGGCCCGGCAGGCATCTCGGGGACGGTGTAGCGCCAGGAACCACCTTCGGCGACGTGATTCAGCAGCCGCTGATGACTCAGCCCGAACAGTCCGCGAAGGACTGCGACGATGGCTTCGCCGTCGGCCGGCTCGTCGATGGCCCGCATCGCGCAGATCATCAGCCGTACCTCGTCCCGCATCGAGAACGACGCACCGCCCTCGATCACGCAGGCGATACCGGATTGAACGAACTGGTCCTGGATCTCCCGGGCCTTGGTCCAGGCCGGCAGCAGGATCATCACATCGCTCCACACCATCGGGCGGGGCTCTCGGCTGTCCCGGTCGACCACCGTTGCGCCGCTGCGCATCAGGCTGTGAAGGTGTCGAATCGCCGCGTCGATTTCCCGGTCCGGCTCGGTCGGCAGGAGCACCAGCGGCGCCAGCTCGGCGGTTGTCCGGCTGGCGGTCTGTGCGACGTACCGGTCCATGTCGGCGAAGGCGTGGTTGACGAAATCGACGATCTCGGGGACCGAGCGGAAGTTCTGCAGCAGGTTCTGCGAGACGCCGTCTCGACCGACGAGCTCGTGCAGCCGCTCCCAGACCGTGATGTCGGCGCGGCGGAAGCGGTAGATCGACTGCTTGGCGTCACCGACGACGAACAGGTGTCCCGGTTGCGGTGGGTGGCTCAGCCAGTCTCCCTCATCGGATGGCTTGCGGGTCAACAGCGACACCACCTCGGCCTGGATCGGGTCAGTGTCTTGCATCTCGTCGACGAGGATCGCGCGGAAGCGGGTGGCCAGCCGCGCGCGCACCGTGTCGCTCTCTCGCAGCATCCGGGCGCAGTCGAACAGCAGGTCGCCAAAGTCGACCTGCGCGAGCCGGCGCTTGGTCCGTCGCACCAGCGGGAGGAAGTGCTGCTCCAGATCTTGCGTCAAGGCCGTGTGAACCGGCTCGTGGATCCGGGTCTTCCACAGCGTGAGCCAGCTCCGCAGGTCCTCCACCGCGTCCTTGAACGCCTCTCGGCTCTCGCCAGGCCAGTCGCCCCGCCGGCCGCCTCGCTTGTCACCATCCTCCCCGGCCTCCAGAAACGCGCGCACCGCAGCGTCGTGCGCCTCGTGGGACAGGCAGTCGGTCACCGTGGCCAGCAGGTCGGCGTTCTTGGCCAGCAGCCGGCAGGTCTCTGGCGCCTGGCATTGCTGAGCCAGTGTGTGCAGTCCGGCGGCCAGCTCGGCCAGCTCAGCGCGTCCGGCGGCCCAGTCGACCTCGGCCGACCCGCGGACCAGTCCGAGATCTTGGTTCTCGACCACTGCCTTGGCCGCCTCCCTCAGCTGCTTGCGGGTGGTCAGCTCGCGGAGCCGCAGCGCCATCTCCGGGTGGCGCAGGTCGAAGTCGCGCCGCCACTCGCGAAAGGCGATGTCGATCGCCGAGGCACCCTGCACCTCGTTGATCACGGCCGCGCCCGGCGGCCAGTCTGCGGTCAGCGCCTCTTGCTGGAGCAGGTCCTGGCAGAAGGCGTGGATCGTCGTGATCTTCAGGCTGCTCAGGCGCAGCAGCGCTTGTGAGAGATGTGTCTTTCGCTCCCCGGTCGCGCTGCCCAGGAGCTTTTCCAGGGTGTCGCGCACCCGCTCCTCCATCTCACGCGCCGCCTTCTCGGTGAAGGTGATCGCGGCGGCAGCCGCCGGTGGAATGCCCGAGGCGAGGGCGTTGGCCGTGCGAGCGACGAGCACGCTGGTCTTGCCGGACCCGGCGCCGGCCGACAAGACCCAGGACTGGTCGATCTGCGCGATCGCCGCATCCCGGACGTCCTGGTCGATTGGCCTCATCGGTCGAGCCGCTTGACGATCGTGTCGATGGCATCGGTGTCGGTGATCGCGACTCCGCTCTCGCGCTCCAGGAAGAAGACCTCGTTTTTGTCCTCGACCGCCGGCCAGTAGCCGGCCTCGGCGCGATCTCGCATGCTGCGCAGCATGTGCAGCCCATCGCCGCGCAGGTGCTCGATCTCGGCCGACGCGGCATTGCGCGTGGAGACCACCTGCAGAGAGTCGAGTGACTGGCCCGAAGCCTGCAGCGCCATGGCACCGAGCAGCTCGGGCAAGACGTCGAGGGCTTCGAGCTCGTTGTTGATCTTGTAGGTCGAATAGGACAGCAGTGTCCGCTCGGACAGCAGCCCGGTGAGCTGATCCAGGGTCCAGGGCTGGTTCTGGCCCACCGGAGCGTCGGTCAGCTCGACCGGTTGTGCATGATTGGCGGCTGGACAGCGCTCGAGAAACTCCGCCAGCCGTTTTCCGGCGAGCTCGTTGGCGAGCGCGACGGTCTGTTCCGGGACGGGCGGCTGATGACGCAGCGTCCGAGACAGCTCCGCCTCCCAGATGGCATTGAAGCGCTCGGTGAACGTCCCATCAATGCCTTGCATGGCCCGGGCCAGTGCGGAGTCGACCAGGCCCAGATGGGTGCTGAAGTCGAGCAGCTCGAGCTCTTCGGTCATCGACCCGGCGGGACGGGCGCCCAACATCTTGCGCAGAAAGAAACGGTCTGGACGCTTCACGGCTTGCAATAGATCGTAGCGCGAGACCGGTTGTGCGTCTCCGAGCACCGGCAGGGTGGAGGGGTCGATCCGCCCGGTCCAGGCGTCGGGTGGCTGGCCCGCCTCGACCCGATCCACCGAGCGCTGGAGCTGCAGCAGCCGGCGGGCGGTGGGGTGGGTCGCGAGTGCGCGCAGGGTCTCCTCGGGCGCGGCGATCAGCCGGCTGATCAGGAACTCGCAGGTTCCGACGGACTGCGTCGGATCGACTGGCGCCAGGCGGCTGCGGCCCGGGATCTGCTCGGTCAGTGTCGCGCGCAGCTCTTGATATCCCAGCCGCCGGCCGGTCAGTGCGTGGGCCACGCTGAGCAGCAGGGCTCCGGGAGTCACCGGACGGGCACGCATCATGTCGGCTCTGGGATGGGACAGCACCAGTCGACCGTCGCAGGCCGCGATCGCGGCTGCTAGCCGGCGCTGCTCGCGCGACTCCTGGGTCATCGATTCAGGCAGGCGGCTGCCCGTTCGCTCGTTCAGGAAGCGGATCAGCTCGTCGCTCAGCAGCACATCTTCGCGCGGGCGTCTGGGAAAGCGGCCCTGACTCAGGCCGACCACGAACACCCGATCGAACGAGCCGCCGAGCAGCGCCATCGGCGGCAGCACGCGGATCGCCCGGTCGGTCAGCTGGCCCTCGGTCACCTGGGTTGCCGCCAGCGTCTCTTCCAGCAGTGCGATGGCCGCGGCCAGCGAGACCGCGGGACCGGCCTTGCCCCACGAGTCGAGCACCATCTCGGCGGCCGCGCGGTCGGGGCTGGGCAGCCACCATGCTCTGAGGAACCGCTTCCAGGCCAGGCCGTGCTGGCCTAGCGTGCGTGGCTTCTTCAGTGCGCCGAGCCCTTCGTGGATCAGGCGGATCGCGGCCAGCAGCGAGCCGGCCGCCGCGTCGTCCTCCGTGTATTGCGCATCCTCGGGGTCGAGCGCCGAGCGCCAGCTTTCGA
>CAZANL010000492.1:0-4210 GCA_964486115.1 uncultured Planctomycetota bacterium | reverse complement strand
AGTCCGGTCCCTGACAGCCGACCACGGCAACTCCGGCAGGGAACAACGCCACCGCTGCGGCCCCATCACCGCCGTCACGGCGCAAGGTCAGGGTTGCCTCGAACGTGGCTGCGTCCTTGCCTCCGCTTCCCTTCCAGACACTGCTGACGACGTGGGCCGTGGCCTGCGCGCGCGGCCGGGTCAGACGGCTAGCAGCCGGGCCGGCCGCTTCTTCACCGTTGTCCTGGGGGACAGCCCCTTCGGCCACTTTCGGGGCTTCCCAAGCGCTCTCTTCCGTGCCGGTCTTTTCCTCGTCAGACATCAACGCCTCTTCAGGCCATATTTTTCGATCTTCTTGTACAGATTGGATCGCTGCATCTGCAGCGCCTCCGCCGTTTTCTTCACGTTCCAACCGCTGGCCTGTAGCTTCTCCTCCAGATACAGCTTCTCCGAGAGATTCTTGAACTCGTCGTAGGTCTCACACCGCCCGAACAGGTTCTCCGGCTTGGGCATCGGACCGTGCGCGAGCAGGTCGAAGTCCTGCAACGTGATCGACTCTCCGGGCGAGAGAATGACCAGCCGCTCGACCAGATTGCGAAGTTCCCGGACGTTTCCGGGCCAGCCTCGCTGGCGCAGCCGCTGGATCACCGCATTATCCAATTTCTTCAGCTCCAGTCCGTTGCGACGTGCCGCGTCCTCGAGGAAATGCCCCGCCAATTCCGGGACGTCATCGAGCCGCTCGCGCAGCGGCGGGACCTCGATGATCACCACGTTGAGCCGGTACAGCAGGTCCTGACGGAACGTGCCTTGATCCACCGCCTGGTAGAGGTCCTTGTTGGTCGCCGCCAGCACTCTGGCATCGATGTCGATCGACCGGGTGTCGCCAACCCGCTCCAGCTTGCGTTCCTCGAGCACACGCAGCATCTTGGCCTGCGCCCTGAGGCTCATGTCGCCGATTTCGTCGAGGAAGATCGTCCCTCCGTTGGCCGCCTCGAACTTGCCGACCCGGTCCTCGGTCGCTCCGGTGAAAGACCCCTTCAGGTGACCGAACAGCTCGCTCTCGATCAACTCGGAGGGGATCGCCGCACAGTTGACGTCGATGAACGGCCCACTCGCCCGATTGCTCTGCAGATGCACCGCTCGCGCCACCAGCTCCTTGCCGGTGCCGTTCTCGCCCAGAATCAGCACCCGCGCATCGGTGGCGGCGACCTGCCGGATCATCTGCTTGAGGCGCACGATGCAGGCCGACTCGCCCAGGATCTGCGGGCCGAGAAACTGGATGATCTTCCTCTGGCGCCCTTGCTTGACCGCGTTGCCGATGGTGATCAGCAGGCGGTCCTTGTCGAGCGGCTTCTCGCAGTAGTCGAAAGCGCCCTTGCGCCAGCACTCGACGGCCGTCGCCACGTCGCCGTGCCCCGAGATCATGATCACCGGGCACTCGGGCCACCTCTCACCCAGCCTCTCGAGAACCTCGATCCCGTCCATCCCCGGCATCTTGATATCGAGCAACACGGCGTCCGCCGGACTGGCGACCATCGCCTCGAGCGCTGCCTTGCCGTCGGGTGCAAGCTCGATCTGATAGTCCTCGAACTCCAGGATCATCTCGAGCGAATCGCGAATGCTCTTCTCGTCGTCGCAGATCAGTATCTTGGCTTGAGTCACCGCAGCCTCTCAGTCATACCGTCGCCCAGCCGGCATCGAGCCTCTCCTGTCGGGGCTCTCTCCGGACGCTCGTCAGGGATCCTCGCCAGGAACAACTCACGCTCAGCCACTCACGACTCGTGAGTCCGACACCGTCGGCCGAACCGTTCCCGCGCTTCCGCCGTCCGCGCTGGCAGAGATAGTATCGCTTAAAACTGGAAGCCAGCCAGAAACAACAACACAAACAAACCGATAGGCGCCCCAGCCACGATGCGGAGCGTCGCCTACCTTCGCCGCCGCCCCCCCTCAGACATCCAGATTCTGGAAGGAGCGAATGCCCAGCTTGAGAGGCACGTAACAGACACCCGCCGAGAGGACGACGGCAAGCAGCAGCGGAACCGCGATCCAGGAGATGCTGGTCCCCTGCTTGACGAAGTACACGTGGCTCGGGATGGCCTCCAGGCAGATCACCAGCATGATGAACAGCAGCGAGAGCACGAGGTTGAGCGTGCCACCGAACCCGGCGACGATCTTGGATGGGTTATCCTCGCGAAAATTGGGGTAGATTGCTCCCAGACCGACGGCCATCCCCGAGATGCCCAGGCAGATCACAACCATCGTGACACAGTGTAACAACGCCATCCCGAGCGGCACTTTCAGCATGTAGCAGGAGATCACGATCAGGGTCTCGGAGACCAAGAGTAACCCGAACAGAGAGAAGCAAAACTTCCCCAGCAAGATCTGGCTCTTTCGAATAGGCGAAACCCCCAGCACCCAGAAACGCCGCCCCTCCAGCGAGAGCAGCGGGAAGACAAAGCGGCTGGCGAAGGTGGTGATCGTCAGAGCCGTCGCACCAAGGTTCAGGAAGGCAATGATGTTCTTCCAGAACAGGTTCTTGTCGTCATAATTCAGGGTCCGCAGGTTGAGGATATAGAAGGCGAGCAGTCCGAAGAGCAGCAGGAACTGGGACCACTGCACCGGGTCTCGGAAGAAGTTCTTGATGTCCTTGTCGATGAACGCGCGGGTCTTCCGCGGCAGGAAGAACAGCAGCGTGTCGATCAGCCGGCGTCCGCTGAAGCGGCGATAGCGCCGGCGCCCTCCCCCATGACCTTGCGAGAGGCTATAGGCTCGACTGAGTTGCCGATGGGCCAGCAGCAGCAGCAGCCAGTTGAACAGCAACCCGTTACTGAGCAGGAGCAGGAAGTACCGGGCCACCAGACCCAGCTTGTCCATCTCGGGACGGCCCGCGAGCAGTACCCCCTGGCTCATCCAGTAGCTCGGCAGCAGCGGGGTCTGCAGAAACGCCAGCTTGGAAAACACCTGGTAGAGTCCGAGAGAGTTGAACAACGTATGGGCCCGGCTGACCGAGAACAGCTCGCGCCCGATCAGGTACAGCCCCGCACCGAGCGCCACCGCCAGCATCCCGGCCACGACCTTGCGCTGCCGCGGAAGATAACGCACCAGAGCAAACGCGGCCCCATTGCCCAGTGCCGCCGGCAGCAAGACGAACGGCAGGATCAACAGCAGGCACGCGGGATAGTAGACCCATGGCACCCCGCGAAGCATCCCGTAGGCCAACAGGATCGGTGCGCCGATGAACAGGAAAGCCCAAGAACTGAAGACCAGCGACTCCACCAGCTTGTACAGGTAGACCACGGCCTGCGATAGCGGCGTGGTGTAGAGGAAGGTCGACTCGCTGTTGCGGAAGATCGCGGTGTAGCCAATGATCCCGTTGGAGAAGATCAGCATCACGAACAGGCTGAAGAAGAACAGCGAGAACAGATAATTGATCACGCGCGCAGCCAGATCGGCGGGCAGCGACTGTTCGACGAAGCGCAGGCCGAAGTAGAACAGGACGTACATCCCGCCCCAGAACACCAGACTGAAAATCATCAGCACGCTGATCTTCAGCCTGGACTGCTCTCGCAGCGTACGCGTCATTCCTCGCAGCTGACGCAGCTTCAGCCGACAGAGGACTCCGACCTCAGACACCCTCGGTGATCTCCAGAAAGATCTCCTCCAGCCGCGCCGACGCATCCCGTGTCTGGCGCAGCTCCGCCATCGTTCCAAGCGCCACCAGTTGTCCATGGTTGATGATGCCGATCCGATCCGCCACGACTTCGGCCACCTCAAGCGAGTGGGTCGAGATGAACAGCGCGGCGCCGCGGGCCGCCTCTCGGCGAAACAGATCCTTGACCAGCCGAGCGCTCTTGGGATCCAGGCCGACCATCGGCTCGTCCACGACCAACACCTCCGGACGATGCAGCAGCGCACTGGCCAGCACCACCCGCTGCTTCATGCCGTGCGAGTAGCCCTCGCACAGCTGGTCGATGAAGTCACCCAGCGAGAAGGTGTCGATCATCTGCTGGCTACGCTGCTCGATGTCCGCGTCAGCCAGCTCGAACAGTTCGCCGACAAAGCGCAGAAACTCCCGCCCCGTCAGCTTTTCGTACAAGTAGGGTTCATCGGGAATGTAAGCGATCCGCCCGCGCGCTTTGAGCGATTCTTCCTGCACATCGTGACCACAGATGGTGATAACGCCAGATGTCGGCTGCAGCAAACCGACGAGCATCTTGATGGTGGTCGTCTT
>CAZANL010000491.1:0-4234 GCA_964486115.1 uncultured Planctomycetota bacterium | reverse complement strand
AGCAGAGCCTCGAGCGCGAGTTCGACGACGTGCCCGAAGCCGGGATGAACTTCTCCCGTCGCAATTTCCTCAAGCTGGCAGGCTTCAGCGTCGCCGCCGCGATGGCGCCCGGCTGTAGCAGGGCCCCGTCCGAGGCGCTGGTGCCGTACAGCCAGCAGCCCGAGGGCATCGTCGCCGGCCAGTCCGTCTGGTATGCCTCGACCTGCGGCGGCTGTAGCGCCGGGTGCGGCATCCTGGCCAAGAACCGCGACGGCCGCCCGATCAAGCTCGAAGGCAATCCGGGCCACCCGGTTTCATCGGGCGGGCTGTGCTCCGTCGGTCAGGCGATGATCCTGCCGCTGTATGACAGCGAGCGGTTGAAGGTGCCGATGCGCAAGCACGAGGAGTCCGACTGGAAGTCCGTCGACAAGGAGATCGGCTTCGAGCTGGCCAAGATCAAGTCGGGCGGGGGAGCGGTGCGCTTCCTGACAGGTACCGTCAACAGTCCGACCGCCAAGGCCTCGATCGATGCCTTTCTGGCTGGATTCCGGGATGCGCGCCACGTCAGCTATGACGCGCTCTCGAGCTCGGCGATCCTCGACGCACACCAGCGAACCCACGGCGCACGGGTCTTGCCGAGCTACGCGTTCGAGTCGGCCGAGCTGATCGTCAGCTTCGACGCCGACTTCCTCGGAACCTGGATCTCGCCCGTCGAGTTCACCAAGGCCTATCACGCCGGCCGCAAGCTCGACGGCAAGCGGTCCCGGCTGTCGCGGCACGTGCAGTTCGAGTCACGGCTGTCACTGACCGGCAGCAACGCTGATCAGCGGATCGCCGTCTCGCCGCACGAGCTCGGCGTGCTGGTCACCGGGCTGGCCCTCCGGCTGGCGAAGCTGGCCGGCAAGCGGCTCTCGGTGTCCGCGCCCAAGCCGCCCGCCGCCCAGGTCCAGCGGCTCGATGCGCTTGCCAAGGCGCTCTGGGCCAAGCGCGGTCGGAGCCTGGTCGTCTGCGGTGTCAATCAACGCGCGCTGCAGACCCAGATCAACTGGATCAACCACGTCCTGCGCAACTACGAGAAGACGCTGAGTGTGAAACGGCCATCCCAGCAGCGGATGGGCAACGACGCAGAGCTGGCCGGATTGCTGGCGGAGATAAAGGCGGGCAAGGTCGCCGCCCTGTTCGTGCACGGCTGCAACCCGGTGTTCGAGCTTGCCTGGCTAGACGAGCTACACGATTCGATCGACAAGCTGGAGCTTGCGGTCAGCTTTGCACCGCGCGAGGACGAGACGGCCCAGGCGGCGCATTTTGTCTGCCCTGAGCATCACCCGCTCGAGTCCTGGCAAGACTCGGAACCGGTGGTTGGGGTGCTGACGGTGAGCCAGCCGACGATCCGGCCGCTGGGCAAGACGCGGTCGCTGACCGAGAGCCTGGCTGTCTGGGGCGGCGCCGCCAAGCCGGCGTACCACATCATGCGCGAGCACTGGAAGACGCAGCTGTTCAAGCGCCAGAAGAAGTACGCGACCTTCAACGGGTTCTGGGACAACGCGCTGCACAACGGGCATACCGCGATCACGGCGGCCGCCCCGAAGCTGAAGGCCTTCGACGTCGCTGCCGTCAAGGCCGCGAAGGGGCAGCCTGCGCCAGGCGGCGACAAGCTGGCGCTCGTGCTGTATCCCAAGGCCGCGTTGCTGGCTGGCCAGCATGCGCACAATCCGTGGCTGCAGGAGCTGCCCGACCCGGTGAGCAAGGTGGTCTGGGACAACTACGCGGCCGTATCGCCGGCGCTGGCCAGCCGGCTCAAGCTCGAGCACGGAGACGTGGTCAAGCTCGGCGCCGGCAAGACGGAGCTCGAGCTGCCGGTGCACATCCAGCCGGGTCAGGATGACGCGACGGTCGCCGTGGCGCTCGGCTACGGGCGCGAAGGGACGGATCGGTTCGGCAAGGTCGGTCCACAGTGGATCGAGGCACGGCCGACCGTGGCCACTGGCGGCTCGGTCGGCGTCAATGCGTCCGGGCTGCTGTCGCTGGCCGGTGGGGTGATTCGCTACGTTGCGTCGGGCGTGAAGCTCGCGAAGACTGGCAAGCGCTCCGATCTGGTCACGACACAGATTCACCACTCGCTCTCGGTGCCAAAACACCTGGCGTCGAAGGGCGAGGGCAAGCGGCCCTTCGTGCAGGAGACGACCCTGCCCGAGTACCGCAAGAACCCTAGAGCGGGCGCGCCGCACGCGCACGAGATTCACGACCTGTGGCCCGAGAACCACGCCTACACGGGGCATCACTGGGGGCTGATGATCGACCTCGCGGCCTGTACCGGCTGCTCGGCCTGCGTGCTGGCCTGTCAGGCCGAGAACAACGTGCCCGTCGTAGGCCAGGACGAGGTGCGCCGCAACCGAGAGATGCACTGGCTGCGCATCGACCGCTACTACGCGGATGGCCCTGACGGCACCGATGTCGTGCATCAGCCGATGATGTGCCAGCAATGCGACCACGCGCCATGCGAGACCGTCTGTCCGGTACTGGCGACCGTTCACAGTTCCGAGGGGCTCAACCAGCAGATCTACAATCGCTGCGTCGGCACCCGCTACTGCTCAAACAACTGCCCGTACAAGACCCGCCGCTTCAACTGGTTCGACTATCCACACGAGGACCGGCTGCAGAACATGAGCCTCAACCCCGACGTGACGATTCGCTCGCGGGGGGTGATGGAGAAGTGCACGTTCTGCGTGCAGCGGATCCAGGAGGCCAAGGCGGCTGCCAAGAGCAAGGGCGTCAAGCTGGCCGATGGCGACATCCAGCCGGCCTGCCAGCAGTCGTGCCCCGCCGACGCGATCGTCTTCGGCGACATGAACGACAAGAAGAGCAAGGTCTCCGAGCTGAAGGCGGACCCCCGTCGCTATCGTGTGCTCGACGAGCTCGGCGTCGAGCCGTCCGTGGGGTACCTGCGGATCGTGCGTAATCGCGAACAGAGCAAGGGAGCCAAGCACCATGAGTGATGCGAGCGCTCTTCGTCCGGCCCTGATCGATGGCAACAAGAGCCTCCAGCAGGTCACCGATGACATCTGCGCGCCGCTCGAACGACGGCCGACGGCGCTCTGGTGGGGCGCCCTGGCCTGTTCGTCGTCGATGCTGCTGCTCGGCACGGTGGCCGTGGTCTATCAGGTCTCGACGGGCATCGGCACCTGGGGACTCAACAACACTGTCGGCTGGGCCTTCGATATCACCAACTTCGTCTTCTGGATCGGCATCGGCCACGCGGGCACGCTGATCTCGGCGGTGCTGTTCTTGTTTCGCCAGAAGTGGCGCACCTCGGTCAACCGGGCTGCCGAGGCGATGACGCTGATCGCCGTGATGTGCGCCGGGATCTTCCCGCTGATCCACATGGGCCGGCCCTGGCTGGCCTACTGGAGCGCTCCGTATCCGAACCCCCGCGGATCGCTGTGGGTCAATTTTCGCTCACCGCTGCTGTGGGACGTGTTCGCGATCAGCACCTACTTCGTCATCTCCGCCGTCTTTTGGTACATCGGCCTGCTGCCCGACCTGGCGACGATCAGGGATCGCACCAAGGGAAAGACGCGCAAGTTCATCTTCGGTATCCTCAGCTTTGGCTGGGACGGGTCGCAACGGACCTGGAGCCGCTACGAGACGGTCTACTTGTTGCTGGCTGGCCTTGCCACGCCGCTGGTGCTCTCGGTGCATACGATCGTCAGTTTCGACTTCGCCACGGCGGTGATCCCCGGCTGGCATACGACGATCTTCCCGCCCTATTTCGTCACGGGCGCGATCTTCTCGGGCATGGCGATGGTGCTGACCTTGATGATCGTGGCGCGCGCAGTGATGGGTTTCAAGGAGTACATCACCACCCGTCATATCGCCGCGATGTGCAAGATCGTGCTGGCGACCAGCATGGTCGTCGGCATGGCCTACGCGACCGAGTTCTTCATCGCCTGGTACTCCGGCAACCCCTACGAGCGCTTTGCATTCGTCAACCGCGCGCTTGGGCCGATGGCCTGGGCCTACTGGATCATGGTCGGCTGCAATGTGCTGGCGCCGCAGCTGTTCTGGTCCAGTCGCGTGCGCGAAAACGTCGTGGTCGTATTCTGTCTCTCGCTGGTGATCAACGTCGGGATGTGGTTCGAGCGCTTCGTCATCATCACCATCTCGCTGTCGCGCGATTTCCTGCCGTCGAGCTGGGCCACCTACACCCCGACCTCGATCGAGATCGCCACGCTGATCGGCAGCTTCGGCCTGTTCT
>CAZANL010000490.1:0-4247 GCA_964486115.1 uncultured Planctomycetota bacterium | reverse complement strand
CATGCAGCGGTCCCCCACTACGTCAAGACCCTGGCAGACCACATGGTCCTGGCGATGAACTTCGACCAGAATAGCGGGAACCATGTGCCGAACCTGGCCAACCAGCGGGCCAAGGCTCACCACACCAAAAGCAGGGACGCGCGGTTCGTCGGGACCTCATGGGGCCTCGGCCAGCCTCAGCAAGCCATCGCATTCGAGGGAGCGGAAACCAGCTATCTCACCAGCCCCAAACTGGAAAAGATCTGCGCGATCGCCTTCTTGTTCAAGACCGACATCAGGCAATCGGCGATCATGCTCGACGTCGGCACGGTCACCGGCCAGGACGGGGCCGGGCTTCTGGTCGGCCTCTACGCCACGGGTAAAGAATTTCCGCATTGGCCTGGGAGTCACCCATGGCGACGTGAGGGAGTCCTGGTTGGTTTTTGGGGGACTGACGTTCTGATAACTACGATGTATCGCAGCGCCCGCTCCAACGCCCATCGAGCCTGGGCCGGGACGCACAGCCGGAGATGGCACCACGTGGCGGTCTCGATCCAGGGCAAACAGGTCTCGGTCCAGATCGATGGCGAGCAGGCCAGCGGCAGGCTCTGTGTGGTCGGAGCCAAGCCCAGGGGGACCTCTCCTGCAATCATACTCCCCCATAAGTGGCCCCCCAAGACTAAGGCAGCGATCACGCTGGGGAAGTTCAACGGGCAGTTCCACGGGCTCAACCCCTTCAAGGGGGAAATCGACGAGGTGGCGGCCTGGGACGTCCCCCTGACAGACAACCAGATGAAGTGGCTCTACACCAAGTTCAGCGCGGGGAAGAGCTACTGCAAGATCTTGGGGGATATCAAAAAACAACCGGGCCTGCCGCCTGGGGCAGGACGGCACGAAAAGCGCGACAGGCACAAGCGGAATCGCTGACTCCTCCTGGTGACAATAAAGGGCAGCACAAAATAAAGCCGCGCAAAAACTGATCCTCGCTACAATGGCGGCATGCGAATGAAAGCCGCCATCTTCGAGGAGGTGGGCCAGCCGCTGGTGCTCGACGAGGTCGAGCTCGACGACCCGCGCGACGGCGAAGTCCTGTTCCGTATCGCCGCGACCGGGGTCTGCCACACCGACATGTACACGATGAGCGGGGCCGATCCCTCGGCCTACTGGCCGGCAATCCTCGGACACGAGGGGGCCGGCGTGGTGGAGGCGGTCGGCGCCGGGGTCGAGGGCCTCGCGGTCGGCGACCACGTGGTCAACTTCTTCAAGCCACACTGCGGTTCGTGCGAGTGCTGCAGCGCCAACCAGACCAATCAGTGCCAGGCCAACGGCTCCACCTCGGGCCAGGGGCTGATGCGCGACCAGACCAGCCGGATCCGCCGGGGCGACGAGCCGATCATGCACTTCATGGGCTGCTCTTCGTTCGCCGAATACACCGTGGTCAACCAGGAGAACGTGACCGTCGTGCCAGCGGAGGCACCGCTCGACCTGGTCTGCCTGCTCGGCTGCGGGGTGACCACCGGGGTCGGCGCGGCGCTGTGGACCGCACAGGTCGAGCCCGGCAGCACCTGCGCGGTGATCGGCTGCGGCGGTGTCGGGATGAGCGCGATCCAGGGCTGCCGGATCGCTGGCGCGGAGCGAATCATCGCCGTCGACACGGCGCAGTCGCGGCTGGATCTGACCCCGCAGTTCGGCGCCACCGACCAGCTGCTCGGCGGGGCCCAGACGGTCGAGATGATTCAGGAGTTGACCGGGGGCCGGGGCGTGGACTACGCCTTCGAGGCCACCGGCAACGTCCGCGTGATGAAGCAGGCGCTCGAGTCGACGCGCATCGGCGGCGGCGTCTGCTGCGTGATCGGCGTGGCCGGCAAGGGCGAGGCGATCGAGGTCGTCCCCCGCAACCTGATCCTCGGCCGACAGCTGATCGGCTCGTCGTTTGGTGGCGCGAAGGGCAAGCGGGACATTCCCCAGCTGGTCGAGCACTATCAGCGGGGTGAGCTGCTGCTGGACCCGCTGGCCACCGCCCGGATGCCGCTCGAGCAGATCAACGACGCGTTCGAGATGATGGAGCGGAAGGACGGTTTCCGCACGGTGATCACCTTCTAGCGGCGGCATGTCCGAACAGCTGGATCAGGAAGAGCGGCAGCTCGCGGTGCATCTGCTACATCACGCACCGCACTACGCCAAGCAGGTCACCCAGCTGCTCGAGCAGGCCGCCACGCTGCGCGCCGAGGGTCAGCACGGGTCGCTGACCCAGCTGCTGCTGCAGCAGCGGATTCTGTCCGCCGGCGATCTGGTCCAGCTGCTGCGCCAGGTCAGGGCGGGAGACGATCCCGAAGACCACGACCCGCCCTACTCGCTGATCGACACCCAGCCGGAGGCGGTCTCGCCGGAGGGGACAGCCGGCACTGGGCTGCACACCGACTTCCACATGTACGGTCGTTACGATGCGCTGCAAGAGCTCGCTCGCGGCGGGATGGGCATCGTCTACCGCGCCACGGATCGCGAGACCGGACAGCAGGTCGCGCTCAAGGTGCTCAAGAGTGGGGATCAGGCCACCGGAGACGAGATCGACCGCTTCCACCGCGAGGTGGAGGCGATGCAGCAGCTGGACCATCCACATATCGTCGAAGTGCTGGGTCACGGCGAGGATCGGGGCCGCTACTTCTATGCGATGGAGTTCATCGAGGGGACCTCGCTCGACGAGCTGCACATGCGCGCCGACTTCACTCCGCAGCAAGCGGCGACGATCCTGCTCGACGTGGCCCGCGCACTGCAGGCCGCGCACGCCGTGCCGATCATTCACCGCGACCTGAAGCCGGCCAACATCCTGATCGACCAGCAGGGCCAAGCCCGGCTGACCGACTTCGGCCTGGCCAAGATCCTCACCGGCAGCGTGCTGACCCTGACCGCCTCTGGCATGACGCTGGGCACACCGTACTACATGGCCCCCGAGCAAGTCGACGATCGGGGCGAGGTGGATCCCCGCACCGACATCTATGCCCTCGGCGTGGTGCTCTACCAGTGCCTGACCGGACAGCTGCCCTTCACCGGCTCCCAGGCCAACCTGTTCTACAAGATCCTCGAGACCGATCCGGAGCCCCCGCGCAAGATCGTACCGGACATCCACATCGACCTGGAGACGATCTGTCTCAAGGCGATGGTCAAGAAGAAGGAGTTCCGCTATCAGACGATGGCGCAGCTGGGCGACGACCTGGAGAAGTACCTCGCCGGCCAGACGATCGAGGCCCGCCGCAGCACGCTGTTCACCCGGTTCAGCGCCCAGGCCCGCCGGCAGCGCAAGTCGATATTCGGTGCGCTGGCGATGGTGCTGCTGCTCTCCCCTCTCTTATTCTGGATGGTCCGTCGGCAGTTCCGCGCAGCCGAACAAGCGCGCACCCTGGCCAGCGCCAAGGAGCGGGCGCAGCAGGCCCGGACCACCAGCCGAATCCAGGAACTGCTGACGCGAGCCCGCACCCAGCGTGAGCCCGCCCTGGCGCTGTCCATTCTGCGGCAGACCCAGCCGCTGTATACGAAGCTCGGGCGGCAGGCCCCACCTACCGTACTGGCGCTGGAGAAGATCTATCGCGGGCAACTAGCTCGTGAAAGGCAGGAGCTGGAAATCGCTCGTCAGCTGCTGGCTGATGCGGCGCAGCTGGATCCCGAGAGCTACACCGCGCACAGGGAACTGGCCACCGTTCTGCTGGCCCTCGATCGAAGCAAGCAAGCACAAGCCGCCTTCAAGAAAGCACAGCGGCTAGCGCGCAAGCAGGCCGACTCGCTGGTCGCCGAGAGCCAGCGGGCGCTGGCCCGCGGGCTCGACCAGCTGGCGCTGGCTCTGCTCTCCGAGGCGATCGAGGTCAGCGGCTCGGCCGCTGGAGCGAGGGAATATCTGATGCGGGGCAGGATCTACCTGGCCCACGGCCTGGCCCACCGGGCACTGGCCGACTTCGAGAGAGGAGGCGCCAGCGAGCCAGCACTGCTGGCCCAGGTGCGGGCCCTGCGCTCACTGGGTCAGCTGCCCGAGGCGCTGCGTCGGCTGCGCGCCCGGATCAAGGCAAAACCATCACTGATCGCCCTGGCCGCACTGGGCGAGCTGTACCATCAACTCGGCCAGCATCGCCACGCACTGGAGGCCAGCAACCAGGCTGGGGACCTGCTCGGCCAGGTGCGTTCTCTGGTCGAGCTGCAGCAGTACCACAATGCGGCCAGCGTCTGCGCCAGCCTCTGGAAAACCGGCAAGATCACCCCTCAGGCACGGTACTACAAGG
>CAZANL010000489.1:0-4255 GCA_964486115.1 uncultured Planctomycetota bacterium | reverse complement strand
TGCTTGCCCGTGAAAGCCTCGATCCCCACTAGATCGACCTGGTTCCTCGCGATGTAGCGGAAGTAGTACTCCTTGGGACAGGCTTCGAAGCAACTCAGCTTGAAGTGGCTAAAGGCCTCTGTCACGGCGGCTATCGGACGCGGCCAAGACACCAGGATTCAAGGTGGCCCTTTTCGTTGCTCCACCCTACCTGTATGGGTCGAGTCCTGTAGCACGTACGAAGGAGTGAATCAATCGAGTGTTGTTCTTGATAGCGAGAATCTCAGAGGTCAACTTTTCCCGTAGTTTCGCAGTGCTTTTCGGGGCGAAGTTGGCCAGTCGGGCGTACTTCAGGTAGGCCCAGACCCTGTCGGCCGGATTCAATTCCGGTGCGTACTTTGGCAAAGACCGCAGGTGAATTCTCTTGTCGCGTCGCAGCAGTTCTTTGACGGGGCGCCCAAGGTGAATAGGGATGCAATCCCAGAACAGAACAAATGGGTGATCAAGGCGCTCGGCAAGTAGCGATAGAAAACCCGCGATCTTGGCGCCCGTGTAGTTTTCGCCAGCGGGTAACATCTGAACATGCAGATTCGCACGACGGATGCACGGACTCAGCGTGATCGCACCAGCCGTCGAGATCCTTCCATGTGGGTCGGCCGTCTTCAGGATTGCCGGGGTGCCTAGCGGCGAAAACGTCCGTCGCAGCGTGGGCATCAGCATGAACCCGGCTTCATCGGCAAAGGCCAAATACCATCCGGATTTCCTGGCTTTCGCAACCACCCGTCGAAAAGTAGTCCGGGGCCAGTTGCTGATTCTCTCTTCGTCTCGCCCACCGTATCGAACAATGGGCCTTTTTGAGGTCCAGTTGAGGTAGTTGCGAAGGATATACCATGTATGGCTGCGACAATACGAAAGCCCCAGTTCCCGTTGGATCAGTTTCTGAACCTGGCGGAAGTCCACAGTTCATTGTCCCATCCATGCGCTTTGGCGCCGAGTAACAGGAGTTCCTCGAGTTTGCGTAAATCCGCGTCTGAGATCCGACGGGGAGCGCCTCCAGCCGGTTTCCCTGGCCGAAGGGGTTTACCTGCGCAGGCCAGGTCTCGCCATCGTCTTACTGATGTGGGGGTTGTGCCTAGATAGTCTGCGATCTTAGAGATCGGCCTTCCTTGCTCCGCCAACTCTACCGCTCTATGCCGGATAAACTCCCGTACCGTTTCTCTCATATGGTTCACTTGGCAGCCCCTGCATCAGTTCCTACAACTGGGCTAGGAGACACTTGAATGAAGCTCACAGAAACTATGAGCTACTAGCATGATCGAGGCAACGGGTTAGTGAAACGGCTGTTGTTCCGTCGGCCAGGAGTTTCAGGCGTCCCGGCTTCGACGACTGACCTGGTCCGACCGCAACGCTGCCCTGTTCTCCCTGACGCTTGTCGGTCGAAACCCGCTTCAGGTCCAGGGGCCGCCCTTGTTCCAGTTCGCCGGGGTTTCGCGATGCCCTGCGGCTGCGGCCATGGGGATCAGCAGGAAGTTCCTGAGATGCGATAGCACTTCTGGGAACTCAGGCACGCAAGCTTCGAGACCGCTCCTGCGAACAAAGGCGGTCCACTGGACGGATTTCGTATCGTCCCGTGAGAACTCATCCGTCAATGCCAGCGGTGGATCGACCGGTATGTCAGTCTTGCGTCTCTTGAAAGTCGCACTGATTGCCTGCACCAGAGTCTTGCCATCGAAGTCGAAGTCCTGCGCCAGTACGTACAGGTCGTAGAAGTCCTTCATTCGGCTGTTTGCGATGCCGAGCATGACCATGGCCTGGAACTTCTCCGCAACCACCGTCTCACGCGGACAGGCCCGAATGCGCGGTGCCGGGAAATCGAGAAGCGTCGGATAGCTGATCTCCTCGGCCTGAGGTGTAACCACGTCGCCAAACCCCACATCGACCTGGATCGGAATGCGGGCCTTGCCCAGGAATGCTGACAGCGTGATGCGCTTGCCCTGGTAGGCCTGGTCCTCTCGGATGGGTTTGACCTTCACTGTGCTGGCATCGAAGACCAGCCCGTCGGGTTCGACATCTGTGCAGCACACGCTGCGAAACAGGTCGGCGAGCCGCTCGCTGGAGTCTTCTCCGTGGCCGAGGAAGTCCATGTCGGCAGTCGGCCTGTATGACTGGCCCGTCCAGACCAGGAAGAGCATGGCCCCCTTGAGTATGAACTCTCCTGCGTGCTCCGAAGCGGAAAGGCGATAGAGGAGGCGCTCCGTTCCGTATCGTGTCCATACGAGGTTCGCGTCGTCTCCGGTTTCGCGGATTATGTTGAGTAGTCTTTGTCGGACGGATGCGGCCATGTTCGATGGCTTGTCGCGGGTCATACGGTCGCTTCCATGTACGGACGGAGGATCTTTGTCACCCGGCAGATCTTTGCGTACTTCCACAGGTCGTCCGTCGAACACTGGCCGCCGCGTAGAACCTCGCGGAGCGCCTCGAGTGCGACGTCGAGCCCGATCTTGTTTCTGTACTTGAAGCAGTCCGCGACGGTCTTGGCGGGGTCGTAGATCCTGACCCGTACGCCTTCGATGGTGTGCTCGTCGATTCCTTCCGTGAGTGCCAGGCCCGAGAAGCGGGCGATGCGCATACTGGGGCATCTGGCCCTGGGGCGAGCAGCCCTTCTATCCAGAGCGATCCAGACCTCGTGTGGGACCTGTGTCCCGATCTGGTGGAAGCGAAGCGCTGACAGCAGGCAGATAACACCGTTGGGAACCGCCTTCGCCGCCTGCACCAGACCGTGGTGCACCGTCACGTCTGCATCGGGGAGGCTGTACAGCCCGCGCGCCACGCGCACCAGGTCTTCCTCCGCGCACAACTGGCGCAGGTATTCATGGTGAATCCCGTGAGCGCGCACCTCGGCTGTTGTCACAACTCCTGATTTTCGAACGAGTTCCAGGATTTTCTCTCTTTTACTACTACGTGGCTTCATTGCATAATTATAGTCTTATATCTATAACTGTCAATAGATGCGCAACTATCGACACTTGTTGATAAGTGCCGATGTTTATGTCAGAAATTCCAGCGCCGGGCGGCGATCGTCTTCTTCCGGAGAGCCACGGCTCTAGCAGCCGGGGTCAGTTCACTCCGGAATCAGAACCAAGCGCTTCCGTTGGTAGCGGATCCGACACGGCGATGGTAGCCGGACAGACGCCCCAGAAGTGTCGCGCTCAGTGTTCCAAGTGGGGAGCCAGTAAAGTAAGCAATTTCAAATTCACGGGCCGCCTTTCTGGCGGCCTGTCGTGCTTTGAGGGACAACTCGGCCGGCAGTGTGTCCGTCACCTGGGTATAGTGATATCGTGAGCCCAGAAGCAGAGAAACTCATCGAGCAGGTAGTGAACCTGCCGGAAACCGACCGCGTTCGTGTTGCGGAACAGGTGCTGGCAAGCCTCGATGGGGAAGCCGACGCAGACGCGGCGAGCGCCTGGGCCGAGGAGATTGCCCGTCGCAGCCGCGAGATCGAGCAGGGGACTGTCCAGCCCATTCCCTGGAGCGAGGTGAAAGCCTCCGCCAGGAAGGCTCTTGTGCGCGACTGATCTCGTCTTTCATCCGGATCTCGAGGAAGGGGGCAGCGTGCCGTGCTGATAATGGACGATGCTCAGGATGCACACGGTGAAGTAGAAACCGCTGACTCCGAACGAGGCCCATACCCTCCACGAAGATGAGACGCGCGCGATCGATAGCCCGCTCACGACGAGAGAAAGAGCGGCGAGGAAACCGTATGCAACGAGCAGTCGGGTAAACCCCTTTTTCAAGGTGAACGGTTCCTTGCCCTGACCGACGGCGACGCCAAGAGGAAATGATGGAATCAGCAGCGCCAAGGCTACCACTGTGAGTAGAGGATTGATGGATAGGTCGAGCCATCGAAAGTCAAGCATCTGGATACTCGCTCGTCTGATGTCAAACTGTGTCCAGGCTCTGGATCAGGGTGTTCCAAAGCATGGACCGAGTCGGTTTCGGCGTGTGACGACCTGCAGCTTGCTGCTGTCTTCATCAAGCAGTTGGCCTTCGATAGGCGCATCCCCCTGAGGTAGGAGAGGCTTTTTTCGTCTCACTCCGGCGCGGGTCGTCCACGTTCTGCGACAGGCATGCCTCTCGCTCGCCGAAGCCCATCAGACAGGACTGGTGCATCGCGACATCAAGCCCGCGAACCTCTTCCTGTGCCGGCTCGGCGGCCAGTTCGACTTCGTGAAGGTGCTCGACTTCGGGCTGGTCAAGGCGGTTGTGGCTCAGGGTG
>CAZANL010000488.1:0-4257 GCA_964486115.1 uncultured Planctomycetota bacterium | reverse complement strand
CTACCTGCCGGCGCGGATGAACTGCTTTTCCCGAAATCAGATCCAGGGGTTGATGGCCGACGGCCACGTGCTGGTCAACGGCAAACCGGTCAAGCCGAGCCATCGACTGCGATCCGGAATGAAGATACAGTTCTCCTACCCTGCGGACACGCTCAAGCCGCTCATCGTCTCCGATGATGTGGATCTGCAGGTGCTGTGGGAGGACGACGCGCTGCTGGCGATCAACAAGCCCGCCGGAATGCCAACGCAACCCCGCCATCGGTTCGAGGGTGGAGCGCTGGTCAACGCTCTCATCGGATACCTCGGGATGACCGGCCTGAACGGGCCCGGGATCGTCCACCGCCTGGACCGTAACACCAGCGGAGTGGTGCTGGTCGGCAAAACTCTGCAGGCGCGTGCCGCCTTGGGCCGTCAGTTCGAGCAGCACACGGTGGCAAAAGAATACCTGGCGATCGTCGCTGGCGTGCCCCGGGAAGATCGCGTCACGCTCGCGATCGGTCAGGATCAGCAGGTGAGGGAGCGGATGGCCGTCGACGTGCCCCAAGCCCAGCCGGCCGAGACATGCCTCCGCGTGGTTGAACGGCTGGCGGGTGACCGCCACAGCCTGGTCGCCTGCTTCCCACGTACCGGTCGGACACACCAGATCCGGGTGCACCTGGCAGCCATTGGCCATCCGATCCTGGCAGACGACTTCTACGGCGTCCAGCCCCCAGCAGGGCTGCCGCTGAAACGGCATGCCCTCCACGCGCTTCGCGTCTGCATTGATCACCCCCTCACCAGCGAGCCGTTCACCGTCGAGGCCCCACTGCCGGATGACATGGAACAAACCCTTTCAGGATTGCGAGAACGTGAGGAGGACTGATGTCCGTAGCTTTCGAAACAACAGACAGCGGATTCCAGATCACCGACGGCGACCGGACCGTGTGCGTACCGGCCGAGAGGTTCGAGGATCTCTACTTCGCGGTGCCGACCGCACCGACACACTTCTTCCGGCTGCTGACAGACGACATCTGCGCAGACGACACCGAGCGCAAGCTACTGCGGGAAATGCTGGACGAGGCCGGCCTGACAGTCGGACTGGAGAAGATCATGGCCGACATCCAGGCGATGCCGGAGCCCTCTTGATTCGCCGAAGCCTGTTGCTCCTGCTCTTTTCGCTGTTGCTGGGAGGCTGCCGCACGGCCGACCACTGGTACCGCCGGGGGCACCACAGCCTCAAGCCACAGCTGAAAGTACGCTACTTCAGCCGCGCACTCGAACTTCAGCCCGAACGACTGGATGCGCTCCGGGAACGTGGCGCGGCATACGCCGAGATCGGTAAATCGGCAGAAGCGGCCGCAGACCTGACTCGCGTGATCGCCCGGGCCCCCCAGGACGCCACGAGTTATGCGAAGCGGAGCATGGCCTACCTCAGCCTGGGCAAACCCGACCTGGCGCGGCTCGACCTGACAAAGGCCAACGCGCTCTCGCCCCAGAAAACGCTGATCCAGTTCAGCCTGGCCCGCCTGCAGCACGCGCAGGGTCACGACAAGCAGGCGGTGACCACCTATTCTGCGGTCCTCGAGCGAGACCCGAGCCACGCGGCATCCTACCGCCACCGCGGCCAGCTGCGGTTCAAATTGGGACACCTGGAAGCCGCGCACGGGGACTATCTGAGGGCCATCGAGCTGGGCGACCCGTACATCCGCACGCAGGCCTACGTGGAGTTGATCATCCTCGATCTGGCGCGCGACAAGCCACAGATGGCGATACAAGTGCTGGCGGAAGCTGGACGAGCGGCACCCGGGCTGCCAGTGCTGGATTATCATACCGGCGCCTTGAGCTACATTCAGGGCAAGTTCCGCTCAGCATACGTACACTTTGGACGAGCGCTCGCCCGTGGCTATGACCAGTCCTATTGCTTTCTGTTCGCTGCCCTGGCCACGCAACACGTCAAGAAGATCCCACACGAGAGGGTTCTCCGCCGGGTACTGGCCAATGAGAAGCTGGTGGGCTGGCCCAAGCCACTGATCGAGGCCTACGCCGGAAAACTGGGTCATGAACAGGCCTGGAAGTCCGCCAGCAATCCGGCACAGCAGAGCGAGGCCGGGTATTTCCTCGGTGAGCTGGCGCTGATCGATGGCAAGCACGAGGCCGCCCGACGCTACTTCACCCTCGCGGCTCGCTCCAAGAGCTACCGTACGATCGAAAAGTACCTGGCCCGGCTCAGACTGAAAAAATAGTCTCGCGCGGCCAGCACTGTCCCGTCACCTGGGGCTCGGAGATGAACGAGCTGGACAGGACGCTGGCGGCACCGTTGATTTCGGGTAAGCCGTCGGCGATCAGCGCCAGAGCCCTACCCGCCTGCGGCGGGCCGTCCGCTCAAGATCACAGAATTCTTGATAGTATCTGATCTTGGGCGCCTTGCGATAGACCCTGGCCCAGCCCTCGGCCAGCAGGGTACGATTGATCAACTGCTCCCCCACCCAGACGTAGCACAGCAGACGACCAAAACGATCTTTACGCCGCCCATCGAAGACGAGCCGGACCGTCTTATCCCGTACAAGTTCGGCGTTGCGCAGGGAAGCCTCCTTGCCATAGCGTTCGACCGACCGCTTCGACGAGGCGTGGCTTTCTGGCGTGTCGATGCCCAGATAGCGAATCTTCCAGCGCGTCCCCTCGAAGAGAACCTGGATGGTATCACCGTCGACCACCCGAACCACCTGCGCCGTTATTTCCTTGCCCCCGGGCGGGGCCAAGTTCCAATCCGCCGCCTGCGTCTTGACCGAGGCTTCGCGGACCAGCGTCCTGCGGGACTCGACGAGCACAGGGCCACCATCGGCGAGTGTGGCCAGCACCGTGGCGCCGATACCGATGAACAAGCCCAGGAAAAATGCTCCCAGCAGACCAGCCGTAACCGTGCTCGGGCCGGCGCTCTGCTGATCTCGTTGTTCCTGTTCCCTGACTCGTGCCATCGTTGCTCCTGCGTTTCATCGGACCGACCCTCGATCGGCCAGCAACTCCCGCTTCAGCCCGTCCAGCCTGGCCCGGATAAAGGCCTCCTTGGCTGCCCGGGTCGGAAAGCCCTTCCCCAGCTGAGCGTACAACAGATCTGCGGCGCGCTCCCCCGCCTTGCGGTGCAACGCTGCCAGCTGGGGCTCCCAAAGCCGATCGACCCAGCGGGGCATGGGAGGATCCCAGAAGCTGTCCAAGAACTCCTCATGCCAGATCTCGATGTCCGGTTCGGACACCCGGATGTTGATAATATGCCCTGCTGAAGAGGTCCTGACAAATCGATCCGCCGGACGCAAGTGCCATAGCCAGCCGCCACATACGCCGAAAAGCACCAATAACATGAGCCTGAGCTTCATCCTGCCTCCTTTCGGCAAGCCCCACTGCAAACAGCGAACCACATTGTGTGACAAGGGTTTACGGCCAATAGCGTGCGGTTCTGCCACATCCGAACGTGCGATTTCGCACCACGTCGGATAAGGTGTGGACATGACACAGTTGTTCACCCCAGACGATTTCCAAATTTTCCATTCTGGCGAGTTCAACCGGCAGATCAGCACGATGAGGGCGCAGGTCACACCCAAGCTCGAGGCCTGGGGCGCGGCGCTGACCGATCCCGTCTCGGAGTTGATCGGCGAGCCGATGTACGCCCACGTGGCCAAGCACCTGCGTCGCCGCACGACGCCTCCGCCAGAAACCTGGCTCGCATTCAGCCCGAACAAACGAGGCTACAAGAAGGATCCGGTGATCAGCCTCGTGGTAAGCCGTTACGGCCTCCAGGCCAGGGTGATGCTCAAACACGAGGGCTACGAACGCCGCAGCCTCCTGCCGACATTGCTTCCGCTGCAGGCACGCTCTCTCTCCGAATATCTCGGCCGGGTCACCCTGCGTGACTTTTACGGACTGGATTTCACGGCGAAGCTGCCCACCCCATTCGACCCGACAGACGGAAGGGCCTGGACTGAGATCTGCGAAAAGGCAGCCAAGAAAACCCGAGCCTTCGACGTCGGACACGCCTTCAGCCTGTCCGAGCCGAGCAAGCTCACGCAGCGTAAGCTGGTCAACTGCTGGACCGCGCTGGTGCCCATCTATCACGCGTTGTGTTGCGAGGCCGCGACCGCATGAGGCCGATAGCTCTCCTTCTGGCCCTGGTGCTATCCACCACAGCCGTTGGGGACGGGCCCTCTCCGGAACTGACCAGGGATAACTTCGACCGCTGGCGCAAGGTCATCCTACCGAGCAGCAAGGAGTTGAACTGGCGCAAGA
>CAZANL010000487.1:0-4268 GCA_964486115.1 uncultured Planctomycetota bacterium | reverse complement strand
GCTTGCCCTGCTTGAACTTGCTTTCGGCCGCGGAGTAGAGTGCTTCTCGGGCGTGCTTGGACTTCGGGTACTGTTTGGCGATCTTCTCGAACGCCTTGGAGGCGTCTTGGTGTTGATTGCCCTTCTCCATCTGCCTGGCTCTGGCGATCAACGTCTGGGCGTTGTTTGTGCCGATGTATCGGCTGTTGACCCAGCCCGTTTCGGTGGACCAGACCCACTGCGCTGTGGCAGAGTGCGGTATCAGGGCCAGCAGGCCTACGGTGAGCAAGAACTGACGCATTGATATGCGTTCCTGTTTAAACAAGTGCTAACGTGACGTGGGCAGACGTAGGGCGAAAACGACACCTTACCAGAAGGCCGGGTAGTTTCCAGCTCTCGGCGGCTGATTCGGCTGCCCCCAGGGTGCCAAGCTGCCGGAGGTTCGGGAGGTCACTCCTCGCCGCGAATCGCCTTTCTCGCCCGTGTATTGAGCTTTTCCAGGTGGTCCTTTACGATCGTCTCGGCCAGCGAGAAGGGCACTGCTTCGTAGTGCTCGAAGTGCATCGTGAAATTGCCCCGCCCCTGCGTGATCGTGCGAAGGCAGGTGGCGTAGCCGAACATCTCCGCCAAGGGCACCATTGCTTCGATATCTTGCAGGACTCCCTTCAGTTCCATGCCCTGGATCCGTCCGCGGCGCTGGCACAGGTCGCCGGTGACCGAGCCGGAGAATTGCTCGGGCACCGAGACGTGCACGGACATCAACGGTTCGAGCAGCTGCGGTGAACCGCTGCGGAACGCCTGCTTCAGCGCTTGCCTGGCGCAGGTGCGGAACGCCATCTCGGACGAGTCGACGTCATGGCTGGACCCGTCCATCAGGGTCACGCGTAGATCTACTACGGGAAAGCCACCGTACGGCCCGCGCTGCATCGCGTCGATCAGCCCTTTCTCCACGGCCGGGATGTACTCTCGCGGGACGGACCCGCCGACGATCTTGTTCTTGAACTCGAACCCGATACCGGGGTCGAGGGGTTCGATCAGCAACTCGACGTGGGCGAACTGTCCCCTGCCGCCGGTCTGTTTTTTGTGCTTGTGGTTGACCTCGGCGGAGCCGGCCAGGGTCTCGCGGTAGGCCACCTCTGGGCGCCCGACCTTGGCGTTGACGCTGAACTCCCGTTTCATCCGCTCGACCAGCACCTCCAGGTGTAGCTCTCCCATTCCGGAGATGATCGTCTGTTTGATCTCGTCGTCATAGCTGACGACGAAGGTGGGGTCCTCGTGGCCCAGTGCGACCAGCGCCTTGCCGAGCTTCTCCTGGTCATCTCTGGAGGCGGGGGAGACCGAAACAGAGAGCACCGGTGAGGGGAACTCGATGGGCTCCAGTAGTAGCGGTTGGTCCTCGTCGCAGATCGTGTCACCGGTGGTGGTGTCGCTGAGCCCGATTGCTACGCCAATGTCGCCGGTGTGGAGAACGTCGCGCTTTTCCTGCCGGTTGGCGTGCATGCGCAAGAGTCGCCCCAGCCGCTGTCGCTTGTTCTTGGTCGTATTGTAAATATACCGGCCAGCTTCCAGGTCGCCGGAGTAGACCCGAACGTAGACCAATCGGCCCATGTGGCGATCTTGCACCACCTTGAAGGCCAGAGCCGCCAGCGGGCCCTCCTCGCCGGGGGTCACCTCGATCTTCTCTCCCTCCTTGTGACAGATTCCGATGATCGGCGGCAGATCGGCGGGGGAGGGCAGATAATCGACCATCGCGTCGAGCAGGCGCTGCACGCCCTTGTTCTTGAACGCGGATCCACACAGGACCGGCACCGCGTGACGTTTCAGGGTGGCCTTGCGCAGCGTGTCCCGCAGTTCGGTGGGGGAGATTTTCTCTCCCTCGCAGAACTTCTCGAGCAACTGCTCGCACTCCGAGCTGATCTGCTCGATCAAGTGCGCGCGCCACTTGTCGGTTCGCTCCTTCTCTTCTGCCGGGACCTCTTCGATGTGAAAGCTGACTCCTCTGTCGCTCTCGTCGTAATAGATCGCGTTGTTCTCGACCAGATCGATCAGGCCGACGAAACGATCTTCGGCGCCAATCGGTAGAACGATCGGAATCGGATTGGCTCCCAACTCTTTCCTGATCTCGCTGACGACGCGCTCGAAGTCTGCGCCCACGCGGTCCATCTTGTTGATGAAGGCGATCCGCGGAGTCTCGTACTTCTCGGCCTGGTGCCAGACCGTTTCGGACTGCGGTTCGACGCCGCCGACCGCGCAGAACAGCGCGATGGCGCCATCCAGGACGCGCAGTGACCGCTCTACCTCGGCGGTGAAATCGACATGCCCCGGCGTGTCGATCAGGTTGATCCGGTGGTCGTTCCACTCGCAGGTCGTTGCGGCCGAGCAGATGGTGATGCCCCGTTCCTGCTCCAGGTCCATCCAGTCCATGGTGGCCTGTCCGTCGTGCACCTCACCGAGTCGATGGATGCGGCCCGTGTAATACAGAATACGCTCGCTGACGGTCGTCTTGCCCGCGTCGATGTGAGCCATGATACCGACGTTGCGGATCGAACTGAGTGGGATGCGGCGTGGCATAGCTGCCTCTCTACTCTTGTTGTTGTCTAGATGTTCAGGGGGATCGGAGCCCCCCCCTCTCGGGCCGAGATCAACGCGGCCTCGAGTAATGCCACCACTGCGATGGCATGGTCTGCCCCGGACCGGGGCTGGGCCCCATCGAGACAATCGACGAGGTGTCCGATCTCAGCGGCCAGTGGCTCGGTCGGCGGTAGCTTGGGCAGGTATACATCTCCGGCTCGCGTGAGCAACTGAAACTCACCGAAGCTGTCGAATTCCCCCATGTGGGGCGAGAGGTCGGCCTTGTCTAGCCCGCGATCGAAGATCTGCAGCTTGTCTTCGGCGATATCGTCGTACAGCGCCATCTTCCGGGAGCCGACCACGGTCATCCGGCGGACCTTCGATGGGTCGAGCCAGGACAGGTGGATATGCGCGACCATCCCATCCTCGAACTCCAGCAGTAGAAACGCCAGATCCTCAATGCCTGGCTGGAGATAGTGCATCGCATGGGCTCGGATCCTCGCCACCTTCAGCGTGGGGAAGAGGAAGCGGAGAATCGAGATGTCGTGGGGTCCGAGGTTCCAGATCACCCCGATATCCTGACGCACCTTGCCCAGATTGACCCGCTGGGAGTACAGGTAGCGGATATCGCCGAGTTCCCCGGATTGGACCAGCTCCTTGAGCCGCAGAACCGCCTGGTTGTAGAGGAATGTGTGGCCGACCAGCAGCAGGCGTCCGGATTCCTGGGCCATGTCCCGCAGTCGGACCGCCTGCTCCTTCGACAGCGCCAGCGGCTTCTCGACGAGTACGTGTTGGCCGGCCTGGAGCGCACGGCAAACCAGGTCGAAATGGGAGGAGGCCTCGGTGGCGATCACCACCACCTCGATCGAGGGGTCCTCGAATATCGCGGCGGCCTCCTCGGCAAGTTCGACATCGCCATAGCGGCTGGCGATGGTGGCTCGGCGGGCTGGATCCAGGTCCGCGACCCGCACGACGTCGACTCGCGAGTGATTGCGCATGTTGCGCAGAAGGTTGGGACCCCAATAGCCACAGCCGATGAGCCCAGCGCGGTATTCTCGCTCAGAGGAGGAGGACATTGCCCCTATTATGACACCTACACGAGATTTACGACAAGTGTGGGGTTGTGGCTGAATTGACTCGACCCAGAGGATTTGCTACGGTTGGTCCCCGACTCTTCTCCTATTCCTGCTTTTCAGGAGGCGTGTATGCAAGTGTTGACCCGTGAAGATCTTCACTCTGTACTGGAGGCTCCGGCTGGAGACGGCCATTTCCTCAGCTTGTACCTCTCGCTCACCCCCCAGGAGCGCAGCAAACGTGCGGGGACGATCTTTTTGAAGAAGCGGACTCACCAGTTGGAGAAGCTGCTGGGAGAGCACCACGATCAGCTGGGCGAGTTCGAGGTCAACATGAAGCGGATCTGGGACTACCTCGGCTCCGACCTCAAAGAGCAGGCACAGGGCATTGCGATTTACTGCAATGTGCAGTCGCACTACTTTCGAGCCTTTCAGTTGCCGGTGGCGGTTCGCAACCGGATGGTGTGGGCCGAGAGACCCCATATCGAGCCACTGGCGGAGGTGGTCGAAGGCCATCATCACCACTGCGTCGTGCTTTTCGACTCGCACCATGGGCGGATCCTCTCGATCTACCTGGACCAAGTCCAGGGCGAGGAGGTCTATGACGAGGAGGTGCCCAACAAGACCAAAGCGGGTGGTTGGAGC
>CAZANL010000486.1:0-4270 GCA_964486115.1 uncultured Planctomycetota bacterium | reverse complement strand
CCGGTCGGTAAACTGCTCAAGAAGCCAGCGACTCAGACAGCGGAAGCCAAGATCCTGACCGAGACCACCACGACAAAAAAGGACGTCCCCAAGAAAGACCAGAAGTAGATGGCAGACCTGTTCGAGAAAATCGTCGAGTTGCGGCGCCAGGGCACACCAGCTGCCCTGGCCACCGTGGTCGAGATTCGAGGCTCGGTCCCTGGCAGCGAGAGCCTGAAGATGGTGATCGGCAGCAGCGGCGAGCGACTCGCAGGAACAGTCGGCGGCGGGTGCGTCGAAGCCGAGATTCTGGCCGCAGGACAGCAGGTGATCGCCAACGAGACGCCGAACCTGCTGGAGTTCACCTTGACCGAGGAACAAACGGGCGTCGACGGCCTGATCTGTGGTGGCACCATACGGGTCTTCGTCGAGCCGTTAGTCACCCCGATCTGCTACATCTTTGGTGGAGGCCACATCTCGCTGTCGACCGCGCGGGTGGCGACCGTTGCCGGATTCGGCACCGTGGTGATCGACGACCGCGATGCGTTTGCCAACAGAGAACGCTTCCCTCACGTCGACGCGGTTCATGCGGGCCCCTTCATCGAGGTCGCCGAATCCCTGCCAATCACCCGTAACAGCTACCTGGTGATCGTCACCCGCGGACACAGCTTCGACCGCGAGATCCTGCGCTGGGCCGTCACGACGCCCGCGCGATACATCGGAATGCTGGGCAGCCGGCGGAAAGTGTTGACCACATTCAAGGCGCTGGTAGAAAAAAGCTGTGTTGACCCGGAGCAGTTCGAGCGCGTGAGCGCTCCGATCGGTCTGGACATCAATGCGGTGACCCACGAGGAGATCGCGGTCGCGATAGTGGCTGAGATGATCGTGGCTCGACGAGCGCAATACCGCAAGCCAAGATCAGGACCTCGCAGAGCATACGAACTGTTGCTCTCCGAACTCGAGGTGACCGAAGTTGAGTGACTGGAGCCAGAAGTTCAATCAGAAGATGGAGGCCAAGCAACAGGCGCGCAAGGAGGCGCGGCGCGACTACAATGCCTACGGCCAATCCGTCAGATTACTCTTCGACTGGATCGACAAGAAGGTCCAGAGCATTCCCGCGATCATCCTCGATCGGCCCGTGATGGCCCGCACCGACCAATTCGGGGCGGACGTCGACGGCCCGATCGACATGATCAAATCGCTGACGCTGCGATGCGAGAGCAGGACGATCGAGTTTACCCCAGAGGGGATAAACACCGCCTACGGTCGGGGACGGATCCGCATTCGCCACCGAGCCAAGCAACTCCATGACTATCTCCGGCTCTACCTGATCGCCGACGAGACCAGCAGCGAGGCGTACCCCTCGAATCTGGTCTGGGTCTACAACGACAAGGGCGACGATCAAGCGACCGAGGGCTACGTCGTGTTCGGCGCAGAGCAGTTCGAAGCTCTGATCGAAGCCGCCTTCCTGGAATAAACCAACCCAACTCAGGACAAGACCGATGCAACTCCTCGTGGTCGGAGGCGGTGGGCGCGAGCACGCCCTCGCCTGGAAAATATCTCGAAGTCCACTGGTGACCCGGCTCTACGCCGCCCCAGGAAATCCTGGTATCGCAGAGATCGCAGAGTGCATCGACATCGACGCGACGGACATCATCCGCCTCTCCAACTTTGCCCGTGAGAAGCAGATCGACCTGACCGTGGTCGGGCCCGAGCAACCGCTGGTGGAAGGCCTCGTCGACGACCTGAGCTCACACGGACTGCAGGCCTTCGGGCCCACCGGCAAGGCCGCACTGCTGGAAGGCTCCAAGATCTACACCAAGGAGCTGATGCACAAGCACAACATCCCGACAGCCCGCCACAGGACCTTCGCCTCCTTCGAGGCGGCTCTGGCCTATGTCGAGGACCAGCCCTTTCCCCTGGTCGTCAAGGCGGACGGCCTGGCGGCCGGCAAGGGAGTGTTCGTCTGCCAGACGCTGGTAGAGGCAACTCGGGCAATCGAGACCATGATGCGAGATCGCAGCTTCGGCGATGCCGGCGACCGGGTGCTAGTCGAAGAGTGTCTGACCGGACAGGAAGCTTCTATCCTGGCCTTCACCGACGGACGGACCATCGCGCCGCTGGAGACCAGCCAGGACCATAAGGCCCTCGGCGAAGGCGACACGGGGCCCAACACGGGTGGCATGGGCGCCTACAGCCCGGCGCCGATCGTCACTCCCGAGCTGTTTGGACAGATCGAGCGGGATGTCCTCATTCCGACGGTTCACGGGATGAATGTCGACGAGCGGCCCTACAGCGGCCTGCTCTACGCCGGGCTGATGTTGACCGAAAACGGCCCGCGAGTGCTCGAGTACAACTGCCGATTTGGCGACCCCGAGGCCCAGCCGATCCTGATGCGCCTCAAGAGCGACCTGGTTCCGCTTCTTCTCGCGACGGCTCAGGGGCGGCTCGACTCGGTGGAGATCGAGTGGGACCCAAGACCGGCCGTCTGCGTGGTGATGGCTTCGGGGGGCTATCCGGGCACGTACGACAAGGGCTATCAGATCTCCGGCCTCGAAGACATCGAGTCGAGTGACGACCTCCAGGTTTTTCATGCCGGTACGGCCAGGAAGAATGGCAAGCTGGTCACCAACGGCGGACGGGTCCTTGGCGTCACGGCCCTCGGCGACACGATCGAGCAGGCCAGGGACCGAGCCTACGAAGCGGTCGAGCAAATCCAGTTCGAGAAGCGCTATTTCCGCCGGGACATTGCGGCCAAGGCCATCAGCGCACAGTAACGCCGACCGTGAGCCACCTGCCCGGCCGTGGACTGGCACCCCGGCTCCGCGGAACGGTACTGAACCGCTACAGGGCTGCTCGCGGCTGGCTATTCAGCTTCGTCTTGCGACACCAGCCCGTAAAGACGTAACTTCTTGCGCAGCGTGCCACGACTGATGCCTAGCAGCTCCGCGGCCCGCACCTGGTTGCCGCCGACCTGCTCCATCACCGGGACCAGCAGCGCCTTTTCCCACTCTGCCAGCAGCCGCCCGTAGAGCTCGCCTTCTCCACAGTGTGATTCCACCTGCTGTCGAACCGCCGTGCGAAGGTCATCCCCGCGCGCGACCGGCCGCTCCCCGACGAGGTATGGCGGCAGGTGCCGCGGGGCAATCGTGCTCTCGCGAGCCATCACCATCGCGTGCTCGATCGCGTGACGCAGCTCCCGCACGTTTCCCGGCCAGTAGTAGCTCTGGAGGACTTCGAGCGCCTCACGCGAGATCTGGGGCCCGCTGAGAAACGCACCGATCAACTCCGGAATATCCTCCAGCCGCTGGCGCAGTGGCGGCAACTCGATCGTGACGACCTGCAACCGGTACAGCAGATCCTCCCGGAACAACCCCTGACCAACCAGTTGATCCAGCGGACGGTTGGTCGCCGCCAGCAGTCGGATGTCGACCGGGATCCGCTCGTCGCCCCCGAGACGCTCGATTATTCGCTCCTCGAGAAACCGCAGCAGCTTTACCTGAATCGACAGGGGTATCTCGGAGATCTCGTCGAGCAGCAGCGTCCCGCCGCTGGCCCGCTCCAGGCGACCGATGCGTCGGTGGTTGGCACCGGTAAACGCGCCTGGCTCATAACCGTACAGCTCACTCTCGAGCAATGATTCGGGAAGACTGGCGCAGACCAGCGGCTCGAAGGGACCGCCTGCCCGGTCGCTGGCCTGATGGATCGAACGGGCCACCAGCTCCTTGCCCGTTCCGCTCTCGCCGCAGATCAGCACGTTCGCATCACTTGTCGCCACGGTGCCGATCTGCTTGTAGACCGCCTGCATCACCGCCGACGAGCCCACCATCCGAAGCTGGCCCGTGGGGGCCGCGGGCACCCCTTGTGCCGGCTCGAGCCGAGCCAGGGCACGCTGTAACACATCGTCCGCCTGCGCCAGGTCGATCGGCTTGGTCATATAATCGAAAGCGCCGCGGCGCATCGCCTCGACAGCCGTCTCCATCGTGCCGTGGGCGGTGATCACCACGACTGGCGGCGGCGCATCGCCTTGACGGATCGCGCTGAGAGCCTCCAGGCCGTCCATACCCGGCAGCCGGACGTCGAGCAACACGAGCGCCGGCGGAGCCTCGGCGATCCGCTCGAGACCCTCCTCGGCGCTGGGAACCGAGGCGGCCTCGTGGCCACGGCTGCGCAGGTACTTCTCGAGCGCCCAGCAGACTGTCGGCTCGTCGTCGATGATCAGGATCCGGCTCAAGCGATCTCTCCGCGCACACGCCGCTGGAACTCCTCGGCCGTCGGCAATACGCCCCCC
>CAZANL010000485.1:393-4288 GCA_964486115.1 uncultured Planctomycetota bacterium | reverse complement strand
ATCCCACAGGTTCTCCTGACGGTAATCACCGCCCTCGATGAAGCCGGTCATGGGACGCCTGCATCAAGAGATGGAATCCGCAATCGACGCCATGACCCCGACCACCAACTTCACGATCATCTTCTTCGACGACGTGCCCCATCTGTTCAGCCGAAAGATGATGCCCGCCAGCACAAAATACAAGCGGTTCGCCAAGACCTTCGTACGCCGCCAGCAAGCTCAAGGATATACCGACCCCATACCCGCCTTGAAGGCAGCGCTGGCCTACCCCAAACTGGACGGGCTGGTCTTTCTGACCGACGGCAACATCAACCCTCAGGAGTTCAGTTTCCTCAAGTCGATGCTCACGTCGATGACGAGCGGGAAGGGCTTCAAGGGGCGTAAGATCCGCCTCTATCTGGTCCCAGTGGTGCGCAATGACCGGATCGACGAGTTGCTGAACCTGGCCAAGAAGCAGAAATTTTAGGATCTGCCTCGCAGCACTCCTGTTAGACTAGCGCTTCGTTCGATGCGAAATCTTCTGGCTTATCTGATTTGCGCCATGCTGCTGGTGGTCCTGCCCAGCTGTACGCGCCGGCAAGAGTTGCTGGGGAAGGACCATTCGTCCACCCTGAAGAAGGCAGCTCCACCGCAGCAAAAAGGGAAACTCCCCAGCAAACCGGTCAGCCCGAAAACCACCCACGAGGTTTCCATAACCTCAAACAGCAAGCTGGTTCTGGGCACCTACAAGCTGGCATCCGGTGGAGTGGTCGACGGCGATACGATCCGCGTCAAGGGGGAGCGTAGGGCCCTCAGGCTGCTCGCCCTCGACACCGAGGAGTTGACCTACAGTGTCAAAGGGCACCAACTCGAGCTGATGCGCACCGACTTCAAGGCCTATGTCAAGCGCATGACGTCAGGCTATCGGATGCCAGCCAAGTTCGGCACACCGATGGGAGAGGCCGCCAAGACCTGGGCCCGCAACTTTTTCAGCGGAGCCAAGGAGTTACGACTCGAGGGAGACACGCCTGGGGAGGCGGTCGGAACCTACGGCCGGCTGCTCTGCTACGTCTGGGCCTTCTTCGCGGACGGGAAGCCGCCCAAGCAATACAACCTTGAGGCCATCCGAGCCGGTATGTCGCCCTACTTCATCAAATATGGCCGATCTCGCCGCTTCGATGCCGCATTCCGGGCAGCTCAGGCTGAAGCGCGCAAGGCCAAGCGAGGCATCTGGAGCCCGAACGGGGAGCACTACCCCGATTATCCCGCGCGACTCATCTGGTGGGAGAACCGTGCCGAGGCGCTAGACCGCTACCACAAGTTGATCACCGGCCCAAGACCACCGATCAACATGGGCGAGAAGGACACCATCCGCAAGCTCTCCGGCCTGATCGGCAAGGAGGTCGCGATCTTTGGCGTGATCGCCGACCATAACCCCCAAGCGGTGCGGATGCACGACAAGGGCGCAACGCTGCGTGTCGGTGGTCGCAAGGCGATCGAGGTCGAGATCGTCGGCAAGGAGCTTGCCGAGCGACTCAAGCCCAAGCAATGGCACGGCCTCTACCTACTGGTCACCGGGCCTTTGGACCGCGAGGGTTCAGTCCTACGCGGCACGCTGCGCTATATGCGGATCGTGATCACGGCAGCCGATCAGATCCAGCCCGGGCATCTGGCCAAGACACCCTAGCCTACTCCCGCTCGCTCAGCTCGAAACCGCAGCTCGGACAGAACTGCACACCCGGCCGAACCAGCAGGTCACCGCACTTGCAGCATGTCCGCTCCACCGGCAGGGGCTTCTGGCAGTCGACACACACACCCGTCGACAGTTCCTGAGGCGCACCGCAATCCAGACACTCGACGTAACTGGCGCTCTGGGGCGTCAGCCGCTTTGCCGGAACGATCATGCTACTCTTGCACTTGGGGCAGGCACCCTTCTGGCCCGCCTTCTCCACCGGCACCGAGATCTGTTTCCCACACAACGGGCACTTGAAGCGGATCGGCGCCAGGGCCTCGATCTCCTGGCGTTGCTGCTCTGCCTCGAGTCGCTCCCGCTCGGCCTCGGCAAGCTGCGCTTTGCGGAGCTCGACTCGCAACTCCTCGGCACTCGGCAGATGGCGGTCCGTGCCCTGGTCATCCCGCCAAACCAGCCCCTTGTCGGTAGAGACCCAGACAAAACGGGGGCCAGCGCTCGACGCACCTCGCCGCCTCCGGGCGGACTTTTTTCGACGACGGGCCACTAGCGGCCCTGCACCGCCGACCCGGACCGACGACCGCCGGTCGATGACCGGGATCGTGGCTGCCTGGCAGGTCTGCGCGCCCACCGGCTAGCCCAGCTCTCGGCCCCTGCCTGGCGCCTGTCAGTGAACCTGCCTGGCGTCTTCGACCTGGAGGACACGTCAGGACCTAGTCCGGCAGATGGTAGAGCTGCGAACCGGTGGCCTCGCCCACCACATCGGCCAAGAAGTGTTGAGCTTCGAGCGAGGCCGCGCAACCCATTCCCGCGGCGGTGATCGCCTGGCGATAGCGGGTGTCGTGCACGTCACCGCAGGCGAAGACACCGGGAATATTGGTACGCTGGTGCGGATCGACCTGGATGTAACCCTCGTCATCCAAATCGATCTGGCCCTTGAACAAGGCCGTGGTCGGCACGTGACCGATCGCCAGGAACATGCCGACGACCTTCAGATCGCTCGTCGAGTCGTCCTCCGTGCTGCGCAGCCGCAGCCCGGTCATCCGCTGGCCGTCGCCCAGCACCTCGTCGATCGTGTGGCTGTAGATGAACTCGACCTTGGGATCGTCGAAGGCCCGCTGCTGCATCACCTTCGAGGCGCGAAGCTCCTCTCGCCGGTGGATCACGTGGACCTTGCTGGCATACCGGGTGAGGAAGGTCGCCTCCTCCATCGCCGAGTCGCCCCCGCCAATCACGGCCACCTCCACCCCCTTGTAGTAGGCCCCATCGCAGGTCGCGCAGGTCGTGACCGACCCCGGGTGGCCGACACCGAAGTACGTGCTCTCCGACTCGATCCCCAACCTGCGGGCCTCCGCCCCGGTGGAGATGATGATCGAGTTGGCCAGATAGAGATCTTCTTCGATCCAGCACTTGAAGGGGCGCTCGGAGAAGTCGACCCGGGTGATCTGGTCCCGGACGATCTCGGCGCCAAAGCGCTCGGCCTGGGCGAACATGTTGTCCATCAACTCCGGCCCGCCGATGCCCTGCGGAAAACCGGGGAAGTTCTCGATGTCGGTGGTCGTCATCAGCTGGCCCCCGGGCAATTCGTAGCCCGCAAAGACCAGCGGTTCCAGCTCGGCCCGCGCATTGTACAGGGCCGCCGTCAGGCCAGCCGGGCCGGCGCCGATGATGATCACGTCTCGTACAGTGTTCTCACTCATGATGCTGACTTATACACCTGCTGAGCAGTCACCGCCACCGTCCGGTCCGGATCGGCCAGGCACTCCCCTGCGGCAGCCAATCCCGCCGCATCACCCAGCTGGGCCGCCAACAGAATCGCGTTGCGACGCAACCCCGTCCGACCGGCCCGCTTCATCGCGCTGGCCTGGAACCACTCCTGGTACTGGGCCTCGCTCATCCGCACCAGATCGGCCAGCGTGAGCTGCCCCAGACCTTCCCGCGCCCGCAGCTCCGAGTCGCCACGGACCGGCTCGCCATTCCAGGGACAGACCACCTGACACAGGTCACAGCCGAACAGATAGCCGGACAGCTCCGGGGCCTCGTCGAACGTCCCGCGATGCTCGATCGTCAAGTACGAGATGCAGCGGGTGGCGTCCAGCTCGTACGGCCGGGGGAAGGCGTCGGTGGGACAGACGTCGAGACAGGCCGTGCAACTCCCGCAGCGGTCGGCCGCCGGAAGCCCGTAGTCCAGCCGCGCGGACAGCAGCAGCACGGAGATAAAGAAAT
>CAZANL010000485.1:0-383 GCA_964486115.1 uncultured Planctomycetota bacterium | reverse complement strand
GCTGCGAGATCAGCTGGGTGTTCTTGGCGATCCAGCCCAGGCCCCCCAGCTGGCCCAGCTCTCGCTCGAGCAAGGGACCGGTGTCGACGTAGGCCCGCCAGCGCAGCTCCGAGTCGGCCTCGACCAGCCGGCGGCCCAGGTCCCGCGTGCGGCGATCCAGCACCTTGTGATAATCTCGCCCGCGGGCGTAGCTCGAGACACGCTCGAGCACGCCGTCTGCGCTTGACGGCTCGGCCGTGGGCGGGTCGTAGGCCAGCGCCAGAACCAGCGCGCTGCGAGCCCAGGGGAAACGTCGGCGAGGCTCCACGCGATCCTCGAAGGCCTGCGCCAGGTAGTCCATCTGACCGTGCCGCCCCCGGCCCAGCCACCGACGTAGCCGGGGC
>CAZANL010000484.1:0-4317 GCA_964486115.1 uncultured Planctomycetota bacterium | reverse complement strand
GGTAAGGGGTCGGTCGCACCACGTGCGTCCTGCCTCTCGGCGAAGGCCAGCGCCACTTTCTTGTTCCGCTCGGTTCCAGCCAGCAGCTTGTTGCTGAGAGACCGATTCTGACCGTCAAAGAAGATCAGCGTGAAACGATGCCTGGGGGGCAACTGACCCACCGCTCGAGCCAGCTCGGCCAGCAGCTTCGGCATCAGTCCCCGCATGCTGCTCGACTTGTCCAGGACAAACACGATCTTCCAGCGGTTGATCCGCTGGCCCAGAAAGGGGATGTAGGGCGGGGTCACCGAGCGGCCGCCCTGTTTGGGTCGGACATTCGTTACTGACCGCCCCGCATCGCCCGCCCCCTCGGGCGGTGGTTGATCCTTTCCCGCCTTCTTGTCCTTGGGATCAGCTGGGGTCTTCTTGGGCGTCTTCGGTGTCTCGGCTGGTTTTTTTCCCTGTCCGACCACGCCACCGAGCTTCGGCCGGTTCTCCAGAGCTCCCCCTGCTTTGTTGTCCCTGACCCCGTGTCGCGCTCGCGGCTTCTTGCCCAGTCCAGTGATGATCGGTACCGACGCCCGCTTGAGAAAAAGCAAGGCGAACGCGCTACGCTCCTCGTCATCCCAATCCCCTTCCCGTGTCTGATTGCGGATCAGATACAGTGCCCCTTCCCGATACCAGGCGTGTGTTCCAATGCGGTAGAGGTCGAGGAAGACCCCGACACGCTCCAGTCCGTAGAGGTAATAGTAGTGCCAGCCGTCCTCTCCCGGGTTCTTCTCCACCGCCCAGTGATGGGCCAACCAGGCCAGACCACCCTCCAGCGAGCGCCTCACTCGCTGATCCAGGGAGCGGTCGTAGCGTCGATAGCGTCTGCGCAACAGCTCACTTCGACACAGCGCGACGGTCGCGATCCCCGCCGTGGTCATGCTACCCGACACCTTGCCCTCGGCTCCCGGGGCGCCATAGTCCCACCCTCGCGCAGGCACTCCCGCCCGCGTTCCACGATACGGTGACTCGACCGATCCCTGGCGACCACCCTTTCGCGCCCCCAGTCGCTGGACCAACGGCCCACGAGTGGATTGCCTGTCGAGCATTCGGGTCAGCAGCTTGTGCCAGATCTCGATCGGCACCAGCTGCCCCATGCCGCTGCGACAGGCCGCCTTGAGACCGAGCAGCACGATCTGATTGTGGGAGTGATCGGCGCCCCCTTCGGGATATCGCCAACCATTCTGGGCTGGGTTGTACTTTCCCACCAGCCAGCTAACTGCAGTGAACATCTTCTGCGCCACGGCCTTCGGCATCGCCTTGGGTCTTCGAAAATACTTGGCCGGATCTCGATGACCGTAGGCCGATTCGAGAGCCATCACCGTGACCGCGACCACGTAGGTCTTGCTGAGAGGCTGCTGAAGCAGATGCTCGAACCCCTTTTTCATCACCGGATCGTCGGCATGCACCCCGGATGCGGAAAGAGCGAGCAGGCTGAGTGCGGTCTGGCCCCCCTCGAACCCCTTGCGATCGGCCCAGGACCCATCCGCCCGCTGCTGCTTGCGCAGCCAGGCAACCCCCTTGTCGATCGCCGAATTGACCTGTCGGGCGAACTCCCCGTCGTTGATCTTCTGTCGATCGCCCTTGGCCTGTCCTGATGCAGTGGACGGCAATAATGCCGCAACGACGAGCAGCATGACGGTCAGGCGTATCTTCATCGCGTTCTCCGGATCGCAGATCTACTGGACTCCCCTGCCCATCCCGCGGACCGGCTCCCAGAAATCACAATCATTCAGCCCCAGCCCCAGGATACTCTCATCAGCCTCCACACGGTCTGTGCCGACCCCCCGGCCGGATCAGGGCGAGCCTCATGCTATTGAATCCATCGCCGAATCTCCAGTTGTCCTTACATGCGTTTACGAACCGGAGAGCCGTCGGGGACGATCTCATTGTCAGAAAGCGACAAGGCGGTCAAGAGGTGCGAGGATTCTAGCTGATAGCGCGGTGCTGGAGCGCTTGCACCTTCCTGCAATGAAGACCGACTGCCGGGGCATTCGCAACAATGCCAGCCCGTGGGGTGTGCTGGTAGACATTCTCCGCGCTGCGACTGCCACGCGACGGGCTGGAGGGACGGGCTGGCGTCGGCTGTTTAGCGATCGACGGCACCCGGCTGCACGAGCAGGCGCTGCCGCGTCAGCGCCGCTCGAGGACTGGGTGATCGGGAAGCGCTGGCGTGAGCCCAGATCCGGGGTGAATCCCGAGCGTCGTGGCCCGGCTCTCTATAGGATAGAGCGTCCCAGGGCACTCTGTAGCAGATAGACGGCTACATCGGCCGTTTTGTTTTGGATGTCCCGCACCGGGTTCAGTTCCACCACATCCATCGCCGCGAGCTGGCCGGTCTCGGCCACGAGCTCCATGAACAGATGGGCCTCACGAAAGGAAAGTCCGCCCCGCACTGGAGTGCCCACACCGGGCGCCAATTCCGGGTCGAGCCCATCCAGGTCGAAGGACAGATAAAACCCGGCCGTCCCGCGAGTGACTGTCTCCAGGGCGCGACGAGTCGCCTCGGCCATCCCCAGTTGATCGATGTCCGGCATGGTGAAGGCGGTCATCCCCGACTCACGGACATTGGCCCGCTCGAGAGAGTCGACGTCCCGCGCACCGAGCAAAACCACATTCTCGGCGGCTACCACTGCTCCGGACCCCCCGATCTCCACCAGCTCGGGTGCACCCTGGCCGAGAAGTGTGGCCAGCGCCATTCCATGAATGTTCCCCGACGGGCTGGTCTCGGGAGTGTTCATGTCGGCATGGGCGTCGAACCAGATCAGCCCCAGCTTCTCTCCCGCCTCGCGAAAGTGACTCGCCACACCCGCAACGGTGCCCATCGACAGGGAGTGGTCACCCCCCATGAAGATCGGCAGGGCTCCACGCTGCATCGCGCTGAAGCTGATGTCGTGCAGCTGAGTGCAGGCCTCCGCTATCGGACCCAGATACTTGGCGTGAGAATCATCCTGCGGCAGTGTCACCCGGCCGGGTATGCGCAGCGGGTCATGGCTGGTCACGGCATAGCCAATTTGCTCCAGTGCGCCCTCCGTCCCAGCGATGCGCAACGCGGACGGTCCCATGTCGACGCCACGCAGGTTGGCACCGAGGTCCATCGGGATACCGTGGACCTCGATCTCCCGTTTCTCTTGATTCATCATCACACTCCAAGCAGCCAGGCCTCGACCACCTTCCCGGTGCCCTCGGCCAGAGCGCGAACATACCACGACAGCTGGTTCTCGTAGAGTACTTGCTGCTGCTTCAGGTCGGCCGTCACCTTGAAGTCCACCACGACCCAGCCGTCCTCCTCCTCGAACGCCAGGTCGATCACCCCCTCGATCAGCTCGCCCTGCTCTCCACGAACCATCACCGGCAGTTCCCGATGGCAGCGTTTCGCAGCGGCAGCCCGACGCATCACCGGATGGGCCAGACAGGCCAGCACTCCAGCCACAGCCGCTTCGCGCTCCACCTCGGGAGCCCCCACCACCCGTGCACCGAGTCGAGCCAGGTCTTCCACGGAGGCCCTATCTCCGTCGAGTGGGACATCCCGCAGCACCGCGTGGACCAGTGTGCCGAAACGTCGTCCTCCGGGCAGGTCTTCCTCCTCCGGCGGTCTGCAGGTCTCAAAGGTCAACTCGAAGGGCCCGGCCGACCGATCTTCGGCCGCGGCCTCCGTGGCACTACTGACCACGTGCTGCGGCCGCCCCCCCTGTTGAATCGCTTCGCGACGCTGTCTCTCCCAGGCCTCGTAATTGTCGTGGCCTTCCTGAACCCCCTTCGCGCAGCCATCATCGACCAGGATCTGTGACTGGCGCAACCCATAGCGACGGGTCACATTCAACGTCAGCTGCTGAGGATCCCACCAGACCACGGAGTGCTGACCCACCTCGGGACGATGCTGGCCCGGCCTGACCGTCGCGCCATGAACCACTGCATCGCCCCGTTTCGGCGGCAGGACACTGGAGGTGCCAAAGGGTGGACAGCCCGGCGCCGGCTCCGACTCACGCCAGTTCTCTCGGTCCGGGTAGAGCACCCGATGCAGCGGCGCGATCCAGCCTTCGAGCTGCTGCGATCCGACGACCGGAACGACCAGCAGATCTCGAGCTCGGGTCGCCGCGACATAGGCCAACCGCACGGCCTCGGCCTCCTCCCGAGCTCCCTCCAGTTCTTGGTTTTCGTGCAGCTCCCAGGGCATGCAGTCGATCACCTCGATCGCTGCCAGCCCGCGGTCGGGTTCGACGTAGCTGGTCGCGGTCCTGAATCGAGAGGGCGCATCGATATCGGCCAGGATCACCACTGGAAATTCCA
>CAZANL010000483.1:0-4317 GCA_964486115.1 uncultured Planctomycetota bacterium | reverse complement strand
TGGCGGTACTGCGCGAGGAAGGCCTGGATGTCGTCGACGATCTGGATCGTGTTTCCCGTCTCCTGCTTCTGAATCGACAGGGTGATCGCGCGGCGGCCGTTGGTCCGGCCAAGGGTCACCGGCTCCTCGAACGTGTCTCGCACCGTGCCGAGGTCCGACAGGCTCACCCGCCGGGGACCCACGCCGGTCACGACCAGCTCGGAGATCTCATCGGTCGTGCGAAACTCCGCGATCGTCCGTAAGATCACCTCCTCCGCCGCTTCCTTGACCGTGCCGCCCGGCAGGTTGACATGGCGCCCCCGAATGGCACGAACGACCTCGTCGAGGCCCAGCTGGTAGTGCGACATCCGCACCGGATCGAGCTCGACCCAGACCTCCCGGTCCCGCAGTCCGGCCAGCGTCACCGAGCTGACCCCCGGGATCACCTTGACCTGGTCGCGCAGCTCCTCCGCCTTGCGCTTGAGCACCATGTAGTCGGCACCGCCGCTGATCGCCAGCCGCAGGATCGGCCACTCCCGCGCCATCTTGATCACGTTGGGCTGGTCCTGCACTCCCTCCGGCAGGACGGCCTGGTTGACCCGATTCTGCACATCCAGATGCGCCTTCGACAGGTCGTCGACCGACGCCTTGAGCTTGATCGTCACGACCGAGCGCCCCTCGATCGAGCTGGAGCGCAGCTCCTCGATGATGTCGAGGTCCTCGAGCCGATCCTCGATGGGAATGGTGACCAGCTTCTCCACCTCGGTCGGCGACGCGGACGGGTAGCGGGTGACCACGCTGATGATGTCGGTCGTCATCAGCGGAAAGGACTCCAGCGTGATCGTATGGTAGGCGTAGATCCCGCCGAGGATGGCCGCCAGCGTGAGCATATGGACCAGCACCGGCTGCCGGACAGAAAAGCGGGCGATCATGCTCCCGGCTTCCCTCGCTTCGGTTTGCCGGCGTCTCGCCGCTGACCCTTCTCCGAGATCGGATCACTATCCCCCAGCGTCGACGGCGCCCGCTCGATCAGCCGATCCCCCTCCGAGAGTCCCTTCTCGATCAGGGCGGTCCCCGCGTGATACCCCGCGACGCCAACCGGCGTCAGGACAGCCCGCCCTTGGCGAGCCAGAAAAACATAGGTTCGGCCATGAATCTCTCGCACCGCGTGCCGCGGAATCGCGATCACCTTGCGGGTAACCCCCGTCGCCAGATCGACCCGGACGGTCATCCCGGGAATCAGCCGCTTCTTCACGTTCGACACCAGGAAGCGGGCGACGTAGGTTCGTGTCCGGCCAGCCATCGGCACCAGCCGGGGCTCGATGAGCGTGAGCGACGACGCTTTGTTCCAGCCGATCTCCGGGACCCGGCAGTCGATCGAGAAGGTCTTGCCGGCAACCCCCAGCCTGACCCAGGTCAGCTCGGCCTCGGTCAGACCAACCTCGAGCAGGACCCGGTCGACCTGCGCGAGCTGGCCGAGCTGGCCGCCGACCGTGGTTCGCTGGCCGACCTCCGACTGCTTGACCACGACGACCCCGTCCGCGGGAGCCAGGATCCGGTGACGGTCCCTTTCGAGGGCAGTCCGGGCCAGCTTGTTGAGCGCCACCTTGAGACCCACTCCGGCCGTCGCGAGCTTGTGCTGCGCGGTCTCCACCGCGAGTCTCTGTCGCGTGTGCTCGAGCGCCAGTCGCGTAGCGGCCAGCATGTGTCCCGCAGTCAGGCTCTGGAGGCGGGCCTTGGCGTCAGCCAGCTCGGTGGCCGAGGCGATCTTGCGCCTGTGGAGCGCCGTCGACCGCGCCAGGTCATCCTTGGCTTTTTGCAGATCGACGGCGACTTGCGCCAGCTGATCTCCCCGCTCCCGGGTCAACAGCTTCGCCAGCTCCCGGGTCCGGACCAGATCCTGGCGCGCATGCCCGACCTCCAGCTCCGCCAGCGACTTTGACTGAGCCGCCTCCGCCAGTGCGAGCTTGACCGGGGCATCGTCGAGGACAATCAGCACCTGCCCCTTGCGCACTCCCTGGCCCAGCTCGAAATGGGTGCTCACCACCCGGCCTGCGACCTCGGCGCTGACCGGGTAGAGCCGACCGGGCTGCACGGTAGCGACCTCCGCGATGCGATGCTCGAGATCTGACTGTTTGACCGGCATGATCCTCACCGGGACAGCCTGCTCACCCCTCCTGGCGTACCCCAGCCCGGAAAAGGTCTCACGGGCGCCACCCCTGACGCGAAGCTGGATCAGGAACGCCAGTCCGCCACAGACCAGGGCAACGACGCCCGCCAGCAGAATCATCTTGGTACGTTTGCGCATGGAAGTCAGGGTTTATATACCTTGCCTGGCGCGAACTGCACAGCCCCCAGTAACCTGTTCGGCAAGTTGCCGAGCGCGTGGAAAAGCCCTCCATACCCACCTGTGCAAAAAGCGAGAACCCCATTTATCTTGACGCTGCGCAGGGGATCTAGAAGGAGTGCTTTGGGCTGATATCGGTGTAAACTGAGGTGTATGCCGACCTATGTCTATCAAGCCCGCGAGCCTGCGCTGTCCTGCGAGCAGTGCGCCAACGGGTTCGAAAAGGTAGAACGGATCTCGGCGGAACCGCTGACCTTCTGCCCAGCCTGCGGTGAGCCGATCCACAGGGTGATCCAGCCCAGCTTCTTCAACAAGAGCGGATCCAGCGACAGGGCGCCCTCGGACAAGAAGCTGGAGAACCTCGGCTTCACCAAGATCGTCAAGGACGACGACGGGAAGTACAAGAAGGCCTTCGGCAAGGACCCCGCCGCCGATATCCTGCCCAAGCTGTGACGGCCCGCAAGAGCGGAGCTCTCCAGGTCTACCTCGAGACCTCCCGCCGACTCAGTGTCAGCCTGACCTTCATCGTCCCACTCGTGATCAGCTACGAGGCGGGGCTGCTAGCGACGGGCGCAGGACGCGAGAACGCGGTCGGGCTGTTCATCTTCAAGTGGCCGCTGCAGCAGTTGTTTGGCCCAGATGCCTTCCTGGTGCTCAACGGCCTGCTGATGATCGCGTTCCTGGTCGCCTTCATCCGTGTCGAGCGGCAGGGCAAGGTGGGCGGCGAGACCTATCTCGGCATGCTAGTGGAGAGCAGCATCTACGCCGGACTGCTCGGCATCCTCGCCGCGCTGCTGCCCGGGCTGCTGACTGCTCTGTCCATAGCCTCGCATCACGCAGAACTGCAACCTTTCCTGCTTGCGATCGGAGCGGGCGTCTATGAAGAGCTCTTCTTTCGCCTGCTGCTGTTGGGCGGCGTCTTGTGGTTGCTCGAGCGTCATACCGACGTCGAGTGGCGCTGGGCAGCACTGGCCGCGCTGGTGGTGTCGAGCACCGCCTTCTCGGCGGTGCACTACATCGGATCCGTCAGCGATCGGGATGTCTTTTCGCCGACCGGATTCGCCTTTCGCTACCTCGCAGGAGTGCTGCTTGGCCTGATCTATCTTCAGCGTGGACTGGGCATTGCCGTTTACACTCATGCCCTCTATGATGTCCTGGTGATCTTACGCCAGGTGGTGGATCGGACCGGATGACAGACCGTTACTCGATCTTGTTGACACGAGACCCCCGAGTCGATGTCCCTACGGTCTCACGCCCCCTGGCCAAGCTGTTCCGCTGTCCTCTCTCCGACATCACGACCCCCCTACGCAAGTCCTGGGGCATCCTGTTCGATCACGGCTTGAACCGCGAAACGGCAGAGCAAGTGGTCGAGATCCTGGACGACTCCGGGCAGCCCGCACAGATCGTCGAAACCCGTCAGTTGATGCCCCGCCAGCGCCCCCGGCGGATAACCTGGGCCCAGCCGACCCACAACGGCTTGCTGGTCGGCGCGGTCTACGAGAAGGACCGGGCCTGCCTGCCCTGGCAGACCCTGTTGTGTCTGTCGGTCGGCCTGATCCGCGAAGAAGCTGCCGCAATCGACCTCACCAACACCAACGAGTTCCAGCAGATGGTCAAGCTGGAGGTGCCCGAGGAGCGCGACCTCTTTCGCCAACAGGTAGCTCGGCAGGTCCTCAACCCCGTGGAAGAGGACAGCTACGTGACAACAGCCTCTACCCGCGCATCGAGCGAGGAAGAGGTGGCCGCCTTCCAGGAACAACTGCCCTGGGTCTGTCATCTCGATCTGGTCTTTCCAGACCCCTGGACCACACTGCGCATCACGCGAACCGACTTCTGCTACGCGGCGATCGAGGGGACCCAGCACTCGGCTCGGCACAATTTCGAGCAGCTGCTCGGCCAGCTGTCCTCCGCCGCACCCGACTGCTGTCCCACGCCGATCACACAGCAGTTCCTGGACGGTCGAGTCCGTGAGAAGGACCTGTTCGACGACA
>CAZANL010000482.1:0-4328 GCA_964486115.1 uncultured Planctomycetota bacterium | reverse complement strand
GGGCCGGTGGGGGTGGTCAAGGTCGACCCGGACAAGTTGACTCAGATCGTCACCCATCTGGTCTCCAACGCGCTCGATGCGATCCAGGACGGTGGAACGTTGACAGTCGCGACGGGCAGCACATCCGGACCGAGCCACGCAGAGCGGGTCTGGGTCGAGGTCGGCGATAACGGCGAGGGGATCTCCGCGGACGTGCTGCCCCATATCTTCGACGCTTTTTACAGTCACCAGAAGGAGGGCACGGGTTTGGGGCTGTACATCAGCCACGAGCTGGTCAAGCAGCTGGGTGGTGAGATTCAGGTGACCAGCCGCCCCAACAAAGACACCCGGTTCCATGTCTCGTTCCCTCGGCGATGCGAGTCCCAGCGGTCGCACTGATCGGTCTGCTGCTCGGCGGCTGCGGACTCGATCTGGAGCAAGTGCGCCAGCTGCGGCCGGGTAAGACCGACAAGCGGGCGCTGGTCGGGCAGTTCGGCAGGCCGGACCACGCCCGGGCGAGAGGTCCGGAGGAGGTCTGGGTCTGGATCGACGAGCCACCCCGCTGGCCGCTGTATGTGCCGGTGGTGCAGATACTCTACTCGATCTACTGGGAGATACTGGATGCGCCGATGGGGCGGCTGACCGTGTCGCTCGATCGCAACGGTTTGCTCCAGTCCGGAGTCTACGAAGGGCAGGAGGTGATACGCATCGGGGCTGGGCTCTGGCAGTCGGTGCGGCCGCGCTGACCGCGACTGGCGCAACGAAGTGCGCTGGGCCGGGCCGGCGGGGGAGCAGGGCTAGTGGGGTGTCCCTCAGGGGCGTTGTGCAGTTCTTGGGTCCCCCTGGCGAGGGCTGCTCTCTCAGGGTAGTCTCTTGGCAGGGGGCAGTAGCGCCTGAAGAGCTCGAGAATGCCACCCGGGCTGACTGGCAGGATAACCAGTGAATGGAGAATCGACGTGGAAAACGCTACGCGTTTCCACACGTCTCATTCAAACGTTCGCCATACAAAAATATGAATAACAAACCAATATCACCATGGATAGATCAGGCTGAGTGTAAAAGCCCTGACAGCACCATGACCGCCCTGTTCGAAAACGGAATGGAAATCGCAATGGGTGCGCCTACAAGTGGCGTTCTTTCTGTAATTCTACCAAACGGAAAGAAACACCTTATTTCGGACAACTCCGCTGCATCATTTGTTTGGTCTGATGATTCAAAATTTATCGCCTACTCAAGATGGACTAGGAGCAGAAAACAAAACCTCTGTGTATTTAAGATTGAGAGCCTATCAACCGATGTTTCCCCAGATGAATTTAGGGTTCTTGAATTAAATAGTTTTAACGAAGGTAAAGTTGAAGGAATTGACTCTCCTGTTCATCAACCCAGAACTTTCTCTCTTGAATACAAACAATGAAAATCGGCGAACCAGAAAATGGAGAATCGACGAGATAAACGCTACGCGTTTCTCGCGTCTCATTTAAACGTTGGACATAAAAAATAATGAATATTGGATTAATCATCACTGTCTTAGTGATCGCAGGATCTCTTCTCGTCTTGCGAGACAACTTGCGGCGACGAAAAATCCAAAAACAGATCCAGCATGAAATCCTGAATCGGTGCACACCGGATTGGATTACTCGTCGGAAGTGTGGTGGAAACCATGCTCAGCATACTAATCTGCCAAAGTTGCCACGTGCGTGTCCATCTGGGACGCGTCGGCTGGCCCCATCTGCTGTGTTATCCGCCCGAGCTGCTGGCGGGTCGAGACCATTGGATCTCGACGTTCCTCGTCTGCGCTGAATGTGGCTGCAACCATCGCTGTCGACAGAGAGTCCTGCCGGAGATGAGCTCCTGGAACTCCGCCTCGACGGGCAAAGCGCTCAGCAGGTCTCGCTATCTCGGCGAGTCCGGTCCGGCTCCAGCCGATCTGCAGGCTCTGGAGCTCCCTCGAGAAGTGCTCGAACGGGCGTCGGCCAGGCTTAGCAGGATTTTTCAGATCGTCCCGTTCGAGATCGCTGACGGCGTGGTCACGTTCGCGATACCGTCGCTGGAGGATCTGGAGCAGACGGGGCTGGATCTGGAGTGTTTGGTGGATGTCGACTTCCGACTCGCACGCTACGGCTCGAGCATCACGCAGGCGATCGACAGGCACTATCCTCGCTGCGCCCCGCTGCAGTTCCGACCGCGTTCCGGGGCTTCCGCGTCTGACGCAGCAGTCGTGATCGATGCCCAGTCCAGGCCGGTGTTCGACGGCTGGAACTTTCGGATCCGCCACGAAGCAGGCACCGCGACTGACGAGTGGGGAGAGATCGGCGACTGGCGGGAGCTGGCGGTGGGCGAGATCGTCACCGAAGAGGGGCAACGCGAGCGCGGCGCAGACCTGCTCGATGTGAGCCGGGAACCACCGATGTTTGATGCCGTCAGCTGCGGCAGTTGCCTGGCCCCGGGGCGTTTGACAGCCAGCCTCCCGGAGTCCTCAGAGGACAAACCGATCGCCTGTCTAGCATGTTCGCAGGAGCAGTTGATCGAAATGATCATCAAAAACCACTAGATCAGTGGCCGGCAGCGGCCGGCCGTGCCCAGGTTGTTTCCTGTTATAGGTCATCTGTCCAGTCGTCCAGACTCCGCAGGCGCGCTGGCGAGGGGACGCGGCAAATCGAAAGCGCCAGGGCAGGCTCAGTCGTTGTCCAGCCGGGCCTGCCGGCCGAGGTAGCCCCCGTGATGGCGCAATCCGTACTGGTTCCGATCGATGTCGTTGGCCTCCATCAACACCAGCGCCAGTGTGTCGGCCAGCGCCATCATCACCAGAATGCTCGAGGAGGGCGTCAGGCCGAGCGGGCCGGGTTCTTCGATCTCGCCCATGTCCAAGATGACCTCCGCCAGGTAGCGCAGCGCCGAGTCGGGATGGGAGGTGATGCCGATCACCTTGGCCAGTCCCAGGTGTCGGCCGAGCTCGAGCATCTCGATCACCTCGCGCGTCTTGCCGCTGGTCGAGAAGGCGACGATCACGTCTTCTTCGGCAATCAGCCCTAGGTCACCGTGCGCCGCCTCACCCGGATGGATGTAGGCCGCCGGCGTGCCGGTCGAGCACAGGGTTGCGGCGAACTTGCGGGCGACGTGTCCGGCCTTCCCCATGCCGGTGGTCAGTACCTTGCCCTTGCAGTTGCGCAGGCATCCCACCGCTTCCGCGAACTCGGAGGTTATCTCGATGGCCTCGAGCGAGGCGATCATCGCCGTCAAGACCTCCCGGGCTCGTTGCTGGATTTCCATGGCCTTGTTGTACCGCCACGTCCGGAAAGCGCCACTCATTTGGGGTGGTGTCCACCGCAGGATGTTGACCGGACCATATTAGCCGACGTGGTGGCGCGCCACCGCTCACGACTTTCGTTGCGTTTAGTGACTGCCGGGTTGTGGCCGCGGGACCCCAGCACCTATAATTTAATCCAGTATGTCTGGCTCCTGTGACATCCTGCTGATTTCGCCCCCGCCGTGGGACGTTGACAATCCGCCCGTCAACCTCGCCGTGCTGGCCGAGTATCTCGAGCAGCAGAAGATCTCGGTCGCCTGTATGGACCTCAACATCTGGCTGTATCGCCGGCTGGACGAGAACCTGCGCTACCTCTGGCTGTTCGAGAATTCACCCTACTGGAAGAACCAGAACTCGTTCCAGGAGATCTGGCAGCAGATCCAGCCGGTCTGGGACGAGGCGATAGACACGATCCTCGCCCACGAGACCAACGTCTTCGGCATCTCCGTGGCGGACAGCCGGGAGTTCATCTGCGTCGAGTTGATCCGCTCGCTCAAGGCGCGGCGTCCGGATTGCCGGATCGTGCTCGGCGGACCGAACTGCGCATCACCGGGACCGCTGAAGCCGTTCACCGATGCGATCCCGGATCTGGTCGACTGCTACGTCGTGGGCGAGGGGGAGCTCACGCTCGAGGAACTGATCGAACGCTTCGGGGCGGAGCAGCCGATCGACGACGTTCGAGGACTCTGGCTTCCAGCAGGCAACGGTGCGGGCCCGCTGGTCGCCACGCCTCCCCGTCCGGCGATCCGGGAGCTGGACCGGCTGCCTTTTCCGACCTACGGACAGTTCGACCTGAGTCAGTATCGGAACAAGACGCTGGTGATGGTCTGGAGCCGCGGCTGCGTCGCGCGCTGCACCTTCTGCGACGTGCCCGGAATCTGGGGTCGGTTCCGCTTCAGAGGGGCCCAGAACATCTTCGATGAGATCGTCTACAACGTCGAGAACAACAACATCCGCGACTTCATGATCTATGACTCGGTCGTCAACGGCAACATCCGCGAGCTGGAGCGACTGTGCGACATGATCATCGACGCCGGGCTGC
>CAZANL010000481.1:0-4336 GCA_964486115.1 uncultured Planctomycetota bacterium | reverse complement strand
ATCGGCGGGCGGCCAAGGGAGGCAATGCCGATGGAATGGTGATGCTGGGCGAGTTGGTCCGGGTCAGTGATCCGAAGATGGCGGCCCAGTGGTTTGCCCGAGCAGCCGAGAAGGGCAGCGGCCGTGCGATGATCCGTCTCGGCGAAGCTTGCGCGGGGGGGGGCGTCCCGCTTGATCGTCAGAAGGCCCGTGGTTGGTATCAGAAGGCTTCCGAACAGGATCCGGAGGGGATGCTGAAGCGGGTCGAGATGGATTTCGCCGCAAATCCGGACCTGCATCTGGATCCGGCGAGTAACTCGGCCCGCGGGGCCAGGCTGCTGCAAGCGCTCATCGAGAGGACGGCCAAGGCCAGCAAGCCCCAGGGCTGCACCTGCTTCAGTCCGCTGCCATGTGCCGCTTGTCACGCGTACGAGATCGGCACTCGGGCGATGGCGCTGATGGCGAGAGCGTATCAGCAGGGCCTGGGAGTTCAGCCAGACCATGCCAGGGCGGTGGAGTGGTGCCGGAAGGCCCATCAGCGGGGCAGCAACGACGCCACCGTCCAACTTGCGATGCACTATCTGAGGGGCCAAGGGGTGAGGCGGGACAGGGGTAAGGCCATGAAGCTGTTGATCGATGGCGCGGGGAAGGGGCATCCCGAGGCGCTGGTCACGCTCGGTATGATCTACGACGAGGGTGTAGGTGTCAGCAAGGACCCCTTCAAGGCGCTCAAATGGTATCGCAAGGCGGCCGAGACGGGCGATGCCGCCGCGATCAACAACATGGGTGTGATCTACCTCGATGCACGCCTGGTGCCCCGTAATTTCGACAGGGCGCTTCAGCTGTTTCGCAAGGCGGCCGCAAGGGGATCCATCATCGCCAAGACGAATCTGGCCCGGATGAGATTCCTCTCTAGCACAACGACCCGCACCGATGTGCAGGAATCGATCCGCTGGCTGAGCACCGCAGCTAGCCGCGGTGATCTCGGTGCGATGCTCGGGTTCGGTGAACTCTATTTTCGCGGGGCGCCTGGTGTGGCCAGGAACCTGAACAAGGCCGAGGAGTGGTTGAACAAGGTGCTCCAGTCGGGAAATCAGGGTTCCAACTGGCACGGCGTACGCAGGGCCGCTCGGGTGCTGCTGGGAAAGGTCAAGCGGGCCCGGAGCAACGGATAGTGCGCGTCCTCAGAGCGGTTCTTCGCTGGGAAGTCGCTGCACCAGTCTCCGCAGGCGGTGGGCTAGCCGTATTACTTGTTGGGTCGCCGTGTGACTCGATGGATTCGCCACCTCTCGTCGACCTTTTTCAGGTCGATGAGAAACCGAAACCGCCTCGCATTGCCCGGGATCACCTGACCCATCTTGGAGTTCTTCTTCCGTCGCCAGGCGGAAAGCGCCAGCTCCACCCGGCCAGCATCCGATTGCGCGTCGTACTCGACGTACTCCTCGCTGATGCGTGTGCTGACTCTAGTCTTCGGGTTGAAGACCAGGCTGCGGATCAGATTTTTCAACCCCTTCGAGTTGTGAGCTCCGGCGATATTGCTGGTGAAGTCTGGTGCGATAAAGCCCATGAACTTCTTGGTGCTCTGCTGTTCGATGGCTTCGATCGACCCCCGTACGACAGCCCGGATGGCGGCCTTCTCGTCCGTCGGCCGTGTGATGCACTTGAAGAGGCCGAATAGCGCGGCGGCGGCCACGAGACCGATCAGCAGCTGACGTTTCTCCATCCCTGGCATTCTAGCAAGAGTCCTGGAGCTTTGTGTCAAATCGAACCCCCAGACAGGCTTCCGAGAGTTGGACCGGCACACCCCAGCCTCCGCGGTCAGCCGAGGGCGCAGTTCAGCTCCGGTTGGCCGCTATCGATGACTTTCGGGGGGAGAGATTGTAACCTCCTGGCAACCACTTAGAATCCGGCCATATGCGTTGGCTGGTGCTGCTGCTCTTTTTCCTCTCGGGGGCCTCTGGCCTCGTGTACGAGATCCTCTGGCTTCGCAGCATGGGGCTGATGATCGGCAACTCGGTCCTTGCCGTGACCACGGTGCTGGCCGTGTTCATGGGGGGCCTGAGCCTGGGCAGCTGGCTCGGTGGTCGCTGGTCCGACCGGCTCACTCGCCCCTTGTTGAGCTACGGTCTCCTCGAACTGGTGATCGGCTTCTACTGCCTGGCATTCCCTCTGCTCCAGACCGCATGCCAGCCGCTGGCGGGGGCTTTCTACCGCAGCTTCCAGATGCAGCCGGGTCTGCTGGCGTTCTGTCAGGTGTGTCTGGGCGCTCTGCTGATGTTGCTTCCAACCGCACTGATGGGGGCTACCTATCCGGTGCTGATGCGTCAGCTTGTCGGTCGAGAAGATGAGCTGGGGCAGGTGACGGGCAGGCTCTACGCGGTCAACACACTCGGAGCGGTGGTTGGAGCCTCTTCAGCCGGGTTCCTCCTGCTCCCGCAGCTGGGCATGCAGGGCACCCTCTACTGCGCTGTCTGCGTGAATCTGGCGGTGGGTGCGCTGGCCTGTCTTCAGGGACGGGGTCTGCTGGTCGAGCCACTGGCCCCACGCGCCGACGGGGGAGGAGCGCCTAGCCCGTGGGTCACTCGCAGTGTGCTGGGTGCCTTTTTCCTCTCCGGAATGGTGGCGATGCTGCACCAGGTAGGCTGGACCCGCGCGTTGTCGATGTCGATCGGCAGTACGACATATGCCTTCAGCGCGATCGTTGCCGCCTTCATTCTGGGTCTCTCGCTGGGGGGCGGCGTCGGGTCGGTTGTGGTTGGCCGGATACGCCAGCCGGCGGCGGGCGTCGCGCTTCTGCTGCTGCTGACCGGTCTCTCAGGGCTGGTCACGACCTGGGCGCTGGGCCGGTATCCACTATGGATCATCGAGTGGGTGCCCATCGCCGATGTCGGCCACCTGGAGGTGTTGCTGATTCAGATCGCCCTGTTGCTGGCGATCCTGCTGCCCCCCACGTTCTGCAGCGGGATGATCTTGCCGTTCGTGATGGCGGCCCTCTCTCCCGATCCCCAGGAGATGGGGCGTGATGTGGGCAAGGCTTACGGGATCAACACCCTGGGCACGATCCTGGGCACGATCCTCGCCGGGTTCATCCTGCTGCCGTGGCTGGGCATCGAGGTCACGTCCAGGGGGGGCGCTTTGGCGCTGGCGGCCGTGGGGAGCCTGCTGCTGCTGCGCTGGCGGGTTGCCCTGGCGGGGGGGGGACTGGTGGTGTTGGCGCTGGCGGCGCTTCTCGTGCCGCGCTGGGACCGAGATCTGGTCGCCAGTGGGATCTACCTCTACGGGCCAAGATACCGGAAGCTGGCCGAGCGCCGCAGGACCAGCATCGAGGAGGCGATTCGGGGTGAGGGTCGTAGCTTGTTCTATCGAGATGGCGCGGTTGCCTCCGTGCAGGTCAAGCAGGCTCACTCCGGCGAAGTGGCGCTGATGATCAACGGGAAGACGGAATCCAGCACGCGCGGTGACTTACGGACGCAGCAACTGTTGATCCATCTGCCGATGATGTTCTGCCGGGAGCCGCAGAGAGTGCTCGTGATCGGTCTCGGCGGAGGGATCACGCTGGCCTCTACCCGTTGTTACTCGCGGATCGGGGCTCTGGACTGTGTCGAAATCTCCCCCGCGGTGATCGAGGCCGCGCAGGGTGTGTTCGCCCCCTTCAATGCTGATGCGCTGTCCCCGGCCAAGGGCTTCCGGATGATCCAGGGGGATGGACGTACACATCTCGCTCTCTCCGGCCAGCAATACGATGTGATCAGTTCCGAGCCGTCCAATCCCTGGATTGCCGGGATTGCAAACCTGTTCACGCGTGAATTCTTCGAGATCGTCAAGGGACATCTCGCGAAAGGCGGTGTGTTTGGCCAGTGGCTGCACACCTACCGGATGAGCCAGGAGGACGTCCGGCTGATCGTTCGGACGTTCCGTCGCAGTTTCCCGCACAGCTATCTGTTCAAGACCCAGCTGGCAGACAATCTGAACTCGGGGGATTACTTGCTGCTGGGTGCCTTGCAGCCTCTGGAGGTCGATCTCGAGGCTTGGGAAGCCCGTTACGGCGCCAGCCACCCGGTCCGCCTCGACCTGGCGAAGGCCGGGTTTTACCAGGGTGTCGATCTGCTGGATGGTTTTCTTCTGGGGCCGAAGGGGCTGGCGGAATTTGCCGGGAGCGGTCCGCTGAACACGGATGACAACGCGCTGCTCGAGTTCTCGGCACCTCATTCGATCTACCGATCCAGTGTCGGGGCCCACCTGGTGAGTTTCACCTCCCGGATTGAGCCGGCGAGCCAGCTGGCGAGGTCGATCTCGCCGGCGGAGGATGCGTCCCGGCGCGCTCTGTTCGAGGCGATATTGACCGCCCAGAAAAACA